>NZ_JBVJLO010000001.1:0-257469 GCF_055584685.1 Streptomyces sp. NPDC102258 | reverse complement strand
TCCCCGGCCCCCCCGCCCGCCTGCCGGGGGGGGCCCGCCCCGCGGGTCCGGCACCCCGCTTCCGGGTTTCCGCGGTCAGGACGCGGGCAGCGAGACGCGCAGGGCGCTGCGGCCCGCTTCCCAGGCCGTACGGAGGTGGTCCGCGAGGCGGTCCTCCACGGCGACGGTCGCCGCGCAGCCGAAGGCGACGTCCTCCTCCAGGTCCGGTTCGTCGGCCAGGAGGCCGCCGATGACCTCGTGGCGTACGACCTGCTCGTGGACGGCGTCGGCCTCGACGTGCTCGGCGTAGAAGTGCTCGGCGGCCGGCCCGGCTCCGCAGCGCCGCATCGCCTTGGCCAGGCGGCGGGAGCCCGGTGAGGAGGTGACCTCCACGCACGCGAAGTGCCCGACGAGCGCTCCGCGCAGCGCGCGGTGCAGCCCGAACAGGGACATCAGGTTCACGGTGGCGAGCAGCGGCGCCGTGGCCTGGTCGAGGTAGCGGCCGTACTCCGGGTCCAGTCCGAGGTCGGTCATGAGGTCCGCGAAGAGCCGCGCGTGGATGCGCTCGGCGCGGCCGGCGCCGAACTCGTCGTACTCGATGGCGACCATGGCGGCCTTGGCCCGGCCGGTGAGCCGCGGGACGACCCAGACGTGCGGGTCGGCCTCCTTCAGGTGGTAGAGGGAGCGCAGGGCCGCGTACTCGCGCAGCTGCCAGAGCTCACCCTCGGTTTCGAGCGTGTGGCTGAGGCTGTCGGAAAGGTCCACCGGTTCGAGGAGCAGCGGCGCGAAGGCCTCGTCGACGGTCCGGGGCGCGTCGGCCACCTCGGCGCGCAGGGCGTGCAGGAAGCGGGTTTCCAGGGCCTGGCGCAGGCGCAGCAGGTCCGGGTCCCACTCCCGGGCGTCGTCCACGCCGTCGAAGCCGCGGTAGTGCGGTTCGTACAGCAGGTACAGGGCGAGCTGGAGGTCCTCGCCCCACGGATCCGCCTTCAGTACGGCGCCGGGCGCGTACCGGGGCGCGGTGCCCGACCGCAGGGCCCGTACCACGGCGTCGGACAGCTCGCCCCGGCCCTCGACGAGGCGGGGGCGGGAGCGGGGGGCGACGGCGACCGCGGTACCGGGCGGGGTGGGAGGGGTCATGACGGGTTCCTGTCCTCGGTCGGGGGCGCCGGCCGTTCGCGGCGGCGGTGGCTGGTGTCGCACCACGGGTAGATGCGGCTGCGTCGGCAGGTGCACAGGGCGGTCATGAAGCGGTCGGACCGGGCGACCGTGCCGTCGTCCAGGACGATCTCGACCGGCCCCTCCACCAGGACGGGCCCCTGCGGCTCGACGGCCACCCGCCGGGCGCCCGCGTGCGCCGCGTCCGGGCCCGGGGTGTCCGGGCGCGGGGCGTCAGCGCGCGGGGCGTCCGGGCGGGGGGCGTCAGCGCGCGGGGCGTCCGGGCGGGGGGCGTCAGAGCACCGGATGTCCGGGCGCCGGGCGGGTTCAGGGGCGCTGGGCACGGACCACCACCAGCTCTTCCCACTCCTCGGCCTCGGCCGCCAGCCCCCGCTGCTCCAGCCAGGACCGCCGCGACCGCAGGACCGGCCCCCACGGCACGGAGGCCTTCGCGGCGACCTCGGCGGCCAGTCCCGCCCCGGTCAGCCGGTCGAGCGTCTCCCGCGTACCGCACATGCCCGAGTGCACCATGAGCAGGACGCCGCCGGTCCGCAGCAGGGCCGGGGCCCCGGCGCAGATCCGGTCGATGACGGCGCGCCCGTCGAATCCCGCGTCCCAGGCCCGCTCCGGTCCGCGCGAGGGCGGCCTGCCGCTCGGGGCGGGGACGTAGGGCGGGTTCGAGAGCACCAGGTCGAAGCGGCGCCCCGCGGTGCGCTCCTCGAAGTCACCGTGCAGCACGCGCAGCGGGAGCCGGTGCATCCAGGCGTTCAGCCGGGCGGTGGCGACCGCCGGCCAGGACACGTCGACCGCCGTGACCCGGGCGCCCCGGGTCGCGGCGCGCAGGGCCAGGGCGCCGGTGCCGGTGCCGATCTCCAGGACGTCCGCGTCGGGCCGGAGGGCCTCGTCGGCCAGGGCCTGGGCGAGGAGCCGGGTGTCCGCCTGGGGCTGGTAGACGCCGGGCAGGGCCACGAGGCCGCCGGGCAGTGTGGCCAAGGACAGAGCAGGACTGGTCACTCGTACCTCCGGTTTCACTGCGGCCCCCTGAGCGAGCCGGCAGGGCTTGACGAGGATCTGCGCCTGCCCCGGCCAGAGCGGCTCACCCGAGTGAGCGTCGATCTTCGGAGGATCAAACAAAGCGCGCGGGCGTCGCAGGTGGGAAGGCGCGTTCTCTTGCCCAGATCCGCGAATAAGAAACAAATAAAGATCATGCGCATGCCCCCGGTGCGGCCGGGCACACGGTGCTTCGGAGGTTGATAACTATGGTTCCCCTGCTTCTCGTTCTTCTGCTGGCACTGATCCTCTTCGGCGCGGGTTTCGCGGTGAAGATCCTCTGGTGGGTCGCCATCGCCGTCCTCGTGCTCTGGCTGATCGGTTTCGTCGCCAGGCCCGCGGGCGGTAGCGGCCGCTGGTATCGCTGGTAGCCGTCCGTCCATCCCCCGGTGGCCGGTCACCCCTCTCAGGAGGGGTGACCGGCCACCTCCATGTCCAGGGCCTGCGCCACCGCGGCTTCCCGTTCCGCCACGTCCCCGGCGTCCCGGGCCACCACCGCGTACCGCCAGGAGCGGCCGTCGGGGGGCTCGTCCGCGTAGAGGACCGCGCCCTCGCCCTGCTCCGGGTCGAACGCGAGGCGGGAGGCGCGCAGCCGGGCCAGCGCGTCCTCGAAGCGCCAGGGCCGCCGGGTCAGGCCCTTCGCCACCGACCACGCGGGCCGCGCGACGGGCGAGTGCGCGGTCAGCCGGGCGACCATCGCGTGGGGTGTGGTGGTGGCCGTACGGCGGATGTTGCTCTCGCTCGCGTAGGCGACGCCGTCCGCGTCCACCAGCGCGTCGACGGAGAACGGCCCGGCGTAGCCGTGGTCCGCGAGGTGGCGCCCGAGGGCGCTCCCCCACTCCTCCAGTTCGCCGGCCACGTGCGCGCAGGACGGCGGCAGCGGGGAGACGTACCCGGTGAAGGAGCCCCGGACCGTACGCATCGCCCCGCTGAACAGCACGCGGGGCCGGGCGGCGGTCACCTCCAGCTGGACGCTGACCGAGGCGGCGACGTCGAGGCACTCCTCCACCACCCACAGCCCCTCGGGCCCCCCGACCGTGTCGAGGGGCAGGGCCGCCCCGCCCCTGAGGTCGTCGCGGGAGACGAACCGCATCCCGTGCCCGCCCGCCGAGCGGTCGGGTTTCACGACGACACGCAGGTGGTCCCGCAGGAGTGCGCGCGTGACGTCCTCGGCTTCGCCGCGCCGGCACGTCCGGCCCGCCGGCAGCCGCATGCCCAGCCGGCCGGCCGTCTCGCGGAAGCCGGTCTTGGTATTGAGCAGCATGGTCGTCTTCAGGGCGGCCTCGGCCGCTTCCACGCTGGGATACGGGTGGACCGCGAGGCCGGTGTCCCGGGCGAAGGCGAGCGCCGAGGCGTCCAGCGCGGTGGGCAGCAGGGCCGCGCCCCGGTCCGCGACGAGGGCCCGGACGTGCTCGGTGAGCCCGGCCTCGCGCACCGCCCGGGCCAGCGGGACGGCGCCGGCCGGGGGGACCTCCACGACGGCCACCGTCCCGGGGGGCACGCCCGTCAGGCCGAACACGTACCGCAGGAACTGCGGGCTCAGCGGCACGGGGGTGATGAACACGTCCCCGGGCCGCAGCAGCCAGGCCTTCCGGGGCGCCTGCTGGGCCCAGGTGGCGAGGATCAGGCTCTCGTCGAGGTCCACCGCCAGGTCGGAGAGGAAATTCGCGAATACGACGAACGGGCCCGTCTCAGTCACCGCTGCTCCTCCGGTCGCCTGCTCCACGGCCGCCGGGGCCGGCTCGGCGGACCCCGGACCAGCCTCCGTCGCACCGCCCGCCCCGGCACCCGCTCGGCGCCCGAACGGGTGGCCGCCGCCCCGGGCTTCCCGGGGCGGCGGCGGGCGGGTCGGCGCGGTCAGCCGACGGCGAGTACCGAATCGTCGAGGGCACCCGCTCCGGGCAGCTGGTGGCGGGCGGCGATCAGGGCGGCGTGCACGTCCGTGGTGCCGGTGGCCACGCACAGGGCCCGTTCGACGTCCTCCAGTTCCTTGCGCACGGGGGAATCCTCGCCCGTGGCGTCGAGGACGGACAGCGCCCAGTAGCGGTCGACGAGGCCGGGGAGCACGGCCGGGTGCGCCATCAGCATGGGTGGGAGCCTTTCTCCAGCGGACGATCAGGCCCGTCGCCTACCCCGCCGATCACCGTTGAACCGTACGGATGAGCGGACGAGGACGTTCAGGCCGTCGCCCGCCCTTCGGCGGCCGGTCCGCGGCGGATGCGGGTGTCGAGGACGCCGACGGTGAACTCCGCCAGCCGCTCGCGCAGTTCCTCGCGGGGCATCCCCTGGTCGCCGGCCAGGTGGGCGACGAGGTCGGCCCGGGTGGCGGCGAGCAGGGCGTGGGCGGTGAAGGCGGTGTCGGCCGGGCCCGGGATCTGCTCCAGCAGGTCCCGGAGCAGGGTGTGCCACCGCTCGTAGTGGGCCGTCCGGTAAGGGCTGTCCGCGCCGGTCCCCTCCAGGGCCAGGGCGAGGTGGCGGTTGTCGAGCTTGAGGCACAGCACGGCGTCCAGCAGGGCCGGGATCCGCCGCAGCGGCGCGGTGGCCGGCCCCAGCGGCGGCGGACCGTCCTCGACGGCGGCCCGGACCGGTTCGAGCCGCGCCTCGTACAGCGCGCCGATCAGCCCGGTGCGGTCGCCGAACGCGCGGAAGAGCGTTCCCTTGCCGACGCCGGCCGCCGCCGCGATGTCGGCCATCGTCACGTCCTCGGGGCTGCGGCAGTGGGCGAAGAGGGCGTCGGCGGCGGCGAAGACGGCCGCCCGGTTACGGGCGGCGTCCTTGCGCGGACTGCGTTCGGTCATCGGCTGCCTCCGGTTGCGATACGGACCGGCGGTCCGTATCGTTCCCGACACAAGCGGACCACTGGTCCGTATCGTACGGGACGGAGTTCCTCATGCCCCCTGCCACCACCACCTCACCGGCGGAGCTGTACCGCCACGGCCTGCGCCTGCTCCTGGCCAAGGACATCCCGGGCTGGGTCGGCCTGTGGGCCGACGACGGTGTGATGGAGTTCCCCTTCGCTCCCCCGGGCTGGCCCGGGCGGCTGGAGGGCCGCGAGGCCATCGGCGCCTACATGCGGGACTATCCCGACCACATCGACCTGCGTGACTTCCCCGAGGTGCGGATCCACGAGAGCACCGACCCGGCCGTCATCGTGGTCGAGATGCGCGGTGTGGGCCGCCTGGTCGCGACGGACAGCCCCTTCGACATGACCTACGTCGCCGTCGTGTCCGTCCGCGACGGCCGCTTCACCTCCTACCGCGATTACTGGAACCCCCTCGCGGTCCAGCTGCCCGGGACGGACTTCACGGGGAGCGCCGCCCGATGACGGCCACCCCGGGCCCCCAGGCCGCCCCGGCCGCCCCCGCCATCCTGGTCATCGGCGCCACCGGCACCACCGGCGGCCGGACCGCAGCACGGCTCGTCGCCGCGGGCCACCGCGTCAAGGCCGCGAGCCGGGCCGCGACCGCGCTGCCGGGCACGGCACCGGTCCGCTTCGACTGGTACGACCCGGCCACCTTCGCCGGCGCTCTCGACGGCGCCGACCGCGTCTACCTGGTCCCGCCCGTCGGCGACCCGGACCCGGCCGCGGCCATGCTGCCCTTCCTGCGGCGGGCCCGGGCCGGCGGGGTGCGCCGCGCCGTGCTCCTCTCCTCCTCGGCCATCCCCGAGGGCGGTCCGGCGGTGGGGGCGGTGCACGCGGCCCTGCCCGGCCTGTTCGACGAGTGGGCCGTCCTGCGGCCCTCCTGGTTCATGCAGAACTTCACCGGCGCGCACGCCCACGCCGACAGCATCCGTACCGAAGGGGTCATCCGGACGGCGGCGGGCTCCGGCCGGGTCGCGTTCGTCGACGCCGACGACATCGCGGCCGTCGCCGTACGCGCCCTGACGGACGACCGGGCGCCCGACGACGGCCTGGTCCTGACCGGGCCGCAGGCGCTCGGCCACGACGAGGTCGCCGAGGTCCTCACCGAGGTCACCGGCCGCCGCGTGGCTCACCACCGGCTGACCCACGAGGAGCTGCGCGACCGGCTGGCCGCGGTGATACCGGCGGAGTTCGCCGCCCTGCTGGCCGGTCTGGACCGGGCCATCGCCGAGGGGGCCGAGGACCGGGTCACCGACACCGTCCGGCGCCTCACGGGCCGCCCGCCGAACCCGTTTCGGGTGGTCGCACGACGGGAACTGCGGGCGGCGGCGTAGGCCGGGCGCCGCGCCACGCGTCGCGGCGCGGGCGGAGGGGGACGAGGATGGGGGCAGCGGATCGTCCGGTCAGGACCGGGGGGCGCGTGGCTCGTCAGGAAGGGGGCCGGCCATGACCTCGTACGAGGCGGCCCCGACGGCCCCGGACGGACTGGAGTCCGTACTGGCCTGGGTGCTCGAACGGTCCCACGACGCGTCGGCCGAGCGGCTGGCCGGCCTGATCGCCGAGGCCGCGGGCCGCCTCGGCGTGGCCCGGACCCGCCTCTACCTGGCCGACCTCCAGCAGCAGCGGCTGATCCCGCTGCCCCAGCCCGACCTCGCGGAGGGGGAACGGTCCGGCTTCGGCATCGACGCGTCCCTCGGCGGTCTGGCCTACCGCACCCAGCAGATCCAGTCGGCGCGCGGTGAGGACACCACCTGGTTCCCGATGGTCGACGGGATCGAGCGGATCGGGGTGCTCCAGGTCACCGGCGGCCCCGCGGACACCGACGTGATGGCCGCGGGCCGGGCGCTGGCGAGTCTGGCCGCGCTGCTGGTGGCCTCCAAGTCCTCCCATCACGACCTGCTCGTCCAGCGCGAGCGGACCAGGCCGATGACGCTCCAGGCGGAGCTGCTGTGGGCGTTCCTGCCGCCCCGGACCATCGGCACGGACCGGGCCACCTCCTCCGCCGTGCTGGAACCGGCGTACGACATCGGGGGCGACGCCTTCGACCACACCTTCATCGACGGGGTCCTGCACCTGACGCTGCTCGACGCGATGGGGCACGACCTCGCCTCCGGCGGGGCCAGTTCCGCCGGACTGGCCGCCTGCCGCTCCACCCGCCGCGCCGGCGGCGACCTGACCGACATCATCGCCACCATCGACCGCACGCTGGTGCAGTGGATCCCCGACCGGCTCATGACCGCCGTCATCGCCGAACTCGACACCGTCCACGGGGACTTCGCCTGGATCAACTGCGCGCACCCGCCGCCGCTGCTCATCCGCGACGGCCACGTCCTGCACCGCGCCCTCGAACGCCCCGCGCACCTCCCCCTCGGCTTCGGGTACCACACGCCCGTTCCGCCGGCCCGGGAACACGTACGCCTCCAGCCCGGCGATCGCGTCCTGTTGTACAGCGACGGCATCACCGAGGCCCGCTCCCCCGACGGGGCCCTCTTCGGCGAGGAACGCCTCGCCGACTTCGTCATCCGCGCCACCGCCTCGGGCGACTCCGCGCCCGAGGCGCTGCGCCGGCTCCTGCAGAACCTGCTGGCCCACCAGCAGCACCGGCTCAGCGACGACGCGACCATCCTGCTGATCGAATGGCATCCCCCGTCCTGAGCGCGTCCGGGCCGGCCCCGGCCTCAGCCGGACCCGCCGGGCTCCTTGCGGGCGCCGGAGTGGTCGATGACGTCGCGCTTGCCCTCCTCGTCGGTCTGGTCCAGGGCGGCGACCTCGGGGTGGTGGAGGTCGAAGGCCGGGGATTCGGAGCGGATCCGCGGGAGCGCGACGAAGTTGTGCCGGGGCGGCGGGCAGGAGGTCGCCCACTCCAGCGAGCGGCCGAAGCCCCACGGGTCCTCCACCGTCACCCGGGGAGCGGTCTTCGCGGTCTTCCAGACGTTGTAGAAGAAGGGCAGGGTCGACAGGCCGAGCAGGAAGGCGCCGATGGAGGAGACGGTGTTGAGGGCGGTGAAGCCGTCGGCGGCCAGGTAGTCGGCGTACCGGCGGGGCATGCCCTCGGCGCCGAGCCAGTGCTGGACGAGGAAGGTGGTGTGGAAGCCGGTGAACAGCGTCCAGAAGTGGATCCTGCCGAGCCGTTCGTCGAGCAGGGTGCCGGTCATCTTGGGCCACCAGAAGTAGAAGCCGGCGAACATCGCGAAGACGACGGTGCCGAAGACGACGTAGTGGAAGTGGGCCACGACGAAGTACGAGTCGGTGACGTGGAAGTCCATCGGCGGCGAGGCGAGGATGATGCCGGTCAGTCCGCCGAACAGGAACGTGACGAGGAAGCCGACCGACCAGAGCATCGGCGTCTCGAAGGACACCGACCCTTGCCACATCGTGCCGATCCAGTTGAAGAACTTCACCCCGGTCGGCACGGCGATCAGGAACGTCATGAACGAGAAGAACGGCAGCAGGACCGCGCCGGTGGCGAACATGTGGTGCGCCCACACGGTGAGGGAGAGGCCCGCGATCGCCAGGGTCGCCGCGATCAGGCCGATGTAGCCGAAGATCGGCTTGCGGGAGAACACCGGGAGGATCTCGGTGATGATGCCGAAGAACGGCAGGGCGATGATGTACACCTCGGGGTGGCCGAAGAACCAGAAGAGGTGCTGCCACAGCAGCGGGCCGCCGTTCGCCGGGTCGAAGACGTGGGCGCCGAACTTGCGGTCCGCCTCCAGCACGAGCAGCGCGGCGGCCAGCACGGGGAACGCGAAGAGGACCAGGACCGAGGTCAGCAGGACGTTCCAGGTGAAGATCGGCATGCGGAACATCGTCATCCCGGGCGCCCGCATGCAGACGATCGTGGTGACGAAGTTGACGGCGCCGAGGATCGTGCCGAAGCCGGACAGCGCCAGCCCCATGATCCACATGTCGCCGCCGATGGACGGGGTCCGCTGGCTGCCGCTGAGCGGGGTGTAGGCGGTCCAGCCGAAGTCGGCTCCGCCCTGCGGGGTCAGCAGGCTGCCCACCACGATGAGACCGCCGAAGAGGAACAGCCAGAACGACAGCATGTTCAGACGGGGGAAGGCAACGTCGGGCGCGCCGATCTGCAGCGGCATGATCGCGTTGGAGAACCCGGCGAACGTCGGCGTGGCGAAGAAGAGCAGCATGATCGTGCCGTGCAGCGAGAAGAGCTGGTTGTACTGCTCCTGGGAGACGATCTGCATGCCCGGCCGCGCCAGCTCCGCGCGGATCACCAGGGCCATGATCCCGGCGAGGACGAAGAAGAGGAACGAGGCGATCAGGTACAGGTGGCCGATCTTCTTGTGGTCGGTCGTCGTGATCCAGGAGAGGAGCACCATGCCGGGCGTGCGGCCCGCCACCGGAATTGGGGCGACCGGTTCGGTCGACGTCACCATGCTGAACCTCACACCGTAGGGAACGTGCGCACGCCCGGCCGCCCACCCTCGTCCGGCCGGGCCTCGTCCCGCCTGTGTACGTCATGCGGGCGGCGGACGCCCGAAGACACGCGGGGCACGCGGGCGCCGCGCCCCTTCCGCCGGTCGCGGAGGGAGCGCGGCGCCCGGGCCGGGTCACACGGCGGGCGGGAACCTGTCCCAGGCCCGGTGCCGGGCCAGCGCCTCGGCGACGGCCGCCACGGCCGCCGCACCGCTCTCGCCGGTGATGACGCCGGGGGCGTCCGCGGCGATCCCGGCGGTCTCCAGGAGCGCCGGGCCCTCGCCCCAGCCGCCGACGGCCTTGCCGTGCCGGTAGGCCTCGGTGAGCAGCAGCAGGACGCGGGGGTCGGCCCCTGGTGCCGCGGGGTCCCCGGCCTTGGCGTCCCGAGCCCCGTAGGCGTCCGCGCCGGGCGCGGGAGCGCCGGCGAACAGCAGGGCGTCGAACTCGACGGAGCGGGCGGTGGCGAAGGTCCGCTGGACGGCCACGGGTTCGCCGTCGGAGTCGATCGTGCCGCCGGCCGGGGCGATGACGAGCGGCACCATGCCGCCGTCGAGAGCGGCCTGGCGGGCGGCCCGTACGCCGTCCAGGTCGGCGCTCGCGTCGGCGACGATGCCGATCACCCGGCCGTCGGTGGGCCAGGTCTCGCCGATCTGGGACAGGGCGGGGCTCGGGTCGGCCTCGGCGAGCGGCACGGTGGAGGCCGGGACCGGCAGTCCCAGGCCGGCGGCGACCTGCTCGCACAGCTGCGGGTCGATGTTCGCCAGCACCTGGAGGGTGCGTTCCTTGATCGCCTGCTCGAAGCACTTGTTCAGTTCGAAGGTGTAGGCGGCGACGATGTGTTCCCGCTCGGGCGGGGTCATGCTGAGCCAGAAGAGCCGCGGCTGGCTGAAGTGGTCCGCGAAGGAGGCGGGGGCCTCGCGGACCTTGCTCGCCTCCGGCACGGTGACCGGCGCCTCGATGTAGGCGCCCGCGTCGGCGCCGGCGAGGAAGGGGCAGCCCCCGTCGAGGCTGTTGGGCCGGTAGGGGGCGACGCCGGTGTGCACGGCGGTCTGGTGCATGCCGTCGCGGAGCATGTCGTTGACGGGGGCGTGCGGCCGGTTGATCGGGATCTGGCCGAAGTTCGGGCCGCCGAGCCGGCTGATCTGGGTGTCGAGGTAGGAGAACAGCCGTCCCGCGAGCAGCGGGTCGTCGGTGGGTTCGATGCCGGGGACCAGATGGCCGGGGTGGAAGGCGACCTGCTCGGTCTCGGCGAAGTAGTTCTTGGTGTTGGCGTTAAGGGTCATCAGTCCGATGGGCTGGACGGGTGCCAGCTCCTCGGGAACGATCTTGGTGGGGTCGAGGAGGTCGATCCCCTCGAAGGTCTGCTCCGGGGTGTCGGGGAAGACCTGGATGCCCAGCTCCCACTGCGGGAAGGCGCCCGATTCGATGGCGTCGAAGAGGTCGCGCCGGTGGAAGTCGGGGTCCATGCCGCCGATGAGCTGCGCTTCCTCCCAGACCAGGGAGTGCACGCCCAGCTTCGGCTTCCAGTGGAACTTCACAAGTACCGTGTCGCCGGCCGCGTTGACCAGGCGGAAGGTGTGGACGCCGAAGCCCTCCATCATCCGGTAGGAGCGCGGGATGCCCCGGTCGGACATGTTCCACAGGGTGTGGTGGGTGGCCTCCGTGTGCAGGGAGACGAAGTCCCAGAACGTGTCGTGGGCGCTCTGGGCCTGCGGGATCTCCCGGTCCGGATGCGGCTTGCCCGCGTGGATGACGTCGGGGAACTTGATGGCGTCCTGGATGAAGAACACCGGGATGTTGTTCCCGACGAGGTCGAAGGTGCCCTCGTCGGTGTAGAACTTCGTGGCGAACCCGCGGGTGTCGCGCACCGTGTCGGCCGATCCGCGCGAGCCGAGGACGGTGGAGAACCGTACGAACACCGGCGTCTCCGCGTCCTTCGCCAGGAACGCCGCCCGGGTCACCTCCCCCGCCGTGCCGTAGCCCTGGAAGACGCCGTGGGCGGCGGCGCCGCGCGCGTGCACGACGCGCTCCGGGATCCGCTCGTGGTCGAAGTGCGTGATCTTCTCGCGCAGGTGGTGGTCCTGGAGCAGGACCGGCCCGCGCGCACCCGCCTTCAGGGAGTGGTCGCTGTCGTAGAGCCGGGTGCCCTGGGCCGTCGTCAGGTAGGCGCCGCTCTGCGCCGTGCGCGCCTGGTCGGCGCCGGTGGCCTGGCCGGTCGGGCTGACGGTCTCCGGGCCGCTCTGGTCCGCCTTCGGGGGAAGCGGATCGGTGGGCCGCGTCGGCTCGGCGACCGGCGGGGACACCGGGCCGGGCTTGCCCGGGAGGCCGTCGTCGCCCGGCTCGGGGGCGGTGTCGCTGTGCTGTGGGGTCATCATCCCTCCCAGGGGACAGTTCGGAGAAGGCCCGGGCATCATGACCGGGCACGTCGGCGTGGCAAACCCTTCGGTGTGGTTCTCACCCGGTGACGGCGGGGCGCGGGGCCGCACGGCGCCTATCCGCCGCACGGGGGTGGACTCCCTGGTCACGCGTCGGCGGCGGACCGGTCGTTCTCGACGTACACCCGGACGCTCATGACCTTCGTGTCGGCCGCGTCGGGGACGACCATGCCCGCGTCGACCCCCGAGCGGAGGTAGCGCAGCACGTCGTCGGTGAGGCGTTCGCCGGGCAGCGCCGCCGGGATGCCCGGCGGGTACGGGGTGAGCATCTCGGCGGCGATCCGCCCGGCCGCCTTCTGCCAGGGGACCTGTTCGACCGGGCCGAAGAAGGCGTCACGGGGCAGCGCCGCCTGTTCGAGCCGCAGTCCGGCCGGCGACGGCACCTCCACGGGCTGTCCCGTACGCAGTTCACCCACGTGGGCGGCGAGGTCGGTCAGGGCCGCCACGAGGATGTCGGCCGACCGCGCGTCGTCGGCGTGGGTGAGCTGGGCGCTGATGCGGCGGTGGTCGGCGAGGTGCAGGTTGATCCGGTGGTGGCGGCGCAGCCAGTCGGCCGCCCGGTAGCCGGTGACCTCCCAGGCGCTGATGTCGATGATGATCTGGAGGGGGTCCATGTCGGCCGCCTTGCCGGGGCCGCAGAAGTCCTCGCGGTCGTGCACGTGCATGCCGTCGATCCGGGAGATCCGCTCGCGCAGGCCCCGGGCGAGTTCGAGCGCGTCGTCGTAGAGCGCCTTGCCGTGTTCCACCATCTGCCGGCGCCAGCCGTCCAGGGCCGCGTACACCAGGACGGAGGGGCTGGTCGTGCCGAGCAGGTCCTCGCGGCTCTTGAGCACCTCCGGTTTCACCAGGTCGCCCTGGAGGTGGAAGACCGAGCTCTGTTCCAGACCGGAGCCCATCTTGTGGACGGAGGTGACGCAGACGTCGGCCCCGGCGTCCATGGCCCAGGTGGGCAGGCCGGGGTGGAAGGGCAGGTGGGCACCCCAGGCCTCGTCGACGACGAGGGGCTTGCCGCGCGCGTGGCACACCTCGGCGATGGCGGCGAGGTCCGAGCAGGTGCCGTACGGGGTCGGGGTGGTCACCAGCGCGCCGCGGGCGTCGGGGTGCGCGGCGAAGGCCGCTTCGAAGTCCTCGGCGGACGGCGGGTGCGCGATGTGGCGCTCCGCGTCCCACTGCGGGTCCACCCAGACGGGCCGGATGCCGGACAGGATCAGACCGGAGACGACCGACTTGTGCGCGTCCCGGCCGACCAGCAGCTTCTCGTGCGGCCCGGCGACGGACAGCATGGCGGACTTCACCGACAGGGAACTCCCGCAGGTGGAGAAGAACGCGTGGTCGGCGCCGACGGCCTCGGCCATCAGCGCCTGCGCCTCCTCGATGATCCCGTGGGAGGACGTACGGTCGTCCAGGCCGCTGGTGGCGAGCACGTCGGACCGGAACACCGCGTCGCCGAGCACGGCCCGCACCCGGGGGTCGGCGCCTCGGCCCTGTTTGTGTCCGGGGGGCGTGAACGGGGTCTGGCCGCTTTCGTGGTAGGCGGCCAGCGCGTCAAGTACGGGGGTCTTCGACTGGTCCATGGTGCGGCGTCTGCCCGGCGGAGCGGGCGGAAAACGGACGGCACGCCCGACCGGGTGAGCTCACCGGTCCTCGTGGGCGTCCTCGTCCGCACGGCCGCCGGCGCCCAGCACGCCCGTGGCCTCGAAGGGGGCCGTCCGGGCGAGCCGCGGCAGTTCGGTGCGCGCGACGCGGGTCACCAGCGGGGGCAGGAACGCCCGCACCGGCTGGACGGCCCGCAGCCAGGAGGGTACGTAGACGGCGGCCCTGCGGTGTTCGACGGCGGTGACCAGGCGTGCGGCCACGTGGTCGGCCGGGTAGACCTTGCGGGCGGGCGGGGGCATGTGGGCGCGCAGTTCGCGCAGGACGGCGTACGCGTCGGCGTCGCGGGTCATGTCGGTGTCGATCCAGTTGAGATACGCGATGCCCACCCCGACGCCTTCGTGGGCGAGTTCGGCGCGCAGCGCGTGGGCGAGGGACTCGGCTCCCGCCTTGGAGGCGCAGTAGGCGCTCATCAGCGGGGAGGTGCCCATCGCGGCCAGCGAGGTGACCTGGAGGTAGTGGCCGCCCGTGCGGAGCAGCGCGGGAAGGAAGGAGCGGGCGGTCACGGCGCTGCCGATGAGGTTGACCTCGATGACGCGCCGCCAGGTGGCGGGGTCGGAGCCGGCGAAGGGGCCGCCTTCGGCGATACCGGCGTTGGCGACCACCACCGAAGCGGGGCCGAGCCGGTCGGTCACCCGTGCGGCCGTGTCCGCCATCGCCGCGTCGTCGGTGACGTCGGCCTCCCACCAGGCGGCGTCGTGGTGCAGGGAGCGGGCGACTCCGGCCAGCAGCTCCGGTTCCAGCCCCAGCAGGGCCACCCGGGCGCCCCTGCGGTCGAGTTCCCGGGCCGTGGCGGCGCCCAGCCCGCGCGCGGCGCCGGTCACCACGGCGACGCGGCCGTCCAACGGCCTCCGGTGTCCGGCGTGTGCCATGCGTCCTCCCGGTGTGCGGTGTGCCGCTGCCCGCGACCGGCCGGCGCCCGCAGGCGTACCGGGCGCGTACCGGTGTCACCCCCTGCGGCTACCCCGGTAGGCCCGGCGGACACCCGCGGGAGGCGCCGGGCCGCCGGCGGATATGCCCGCGGGCGGCGCCGGGCCGCGGCGCCCCGGAGCGCGCGGGCGCGATCGTGCCTACCCTGGAGGTGGTTCTCCCCCTGGAGGAGAAGCGGGGGCCGCGAGCGCGACGCCCGAGAGGCGGCGAGTACAGCCATGGCCAAGCAGCCGAAACCGTCCCAGCCGCGGCACGGAGAAGGTCCCAGTCCGCACCAGGGCACCGAGCAGCACGGCTGGTCGCCCGATGTGGACGCGACCCGTCAGCAGGACAATCCGAGCGCGCACCGCTCGTTCCACGCCGACGAGTACGCGCCGGAGAAGGGCCCGGGCCGCCGGGTGTCCAAGGAGGAGTCGGGCAATCCGCACGGCAGGCCCGCGAAGAGCACGAGCGCGCGCGGCGAGCAGCAGAGCAAGGGCGGCCAGGAGGACGGCATGCACGACACCGGCCCGAAGGGCCGCTCCCGGCGCCCCAGCGGCACCCGGGACGCGTCGGCCGTGACCGGCGTCGACCCGCAGGACCCCCCGGGGGACGCCAAGGCGCAGTGACGCGGCGGCCCACCGGCACCGGCACCGGCGGACGGATGACCAGCCGCTTTCGTCCGTCCGGGGTAATCGCGGCACGCTCCCGTCTGCCGTCGCATCGTCGGGGTACACGCCTGCGGGGCGGCACCGGCCGCCTTCAGGCGGAGCGACGGTGAGGAAGCGCTGTGGACGGGATCGTGCTGCTCAAGGAAGACCACAAGACGGTGGAGAAGCTCTTCAAGCGGTTCGAGAAGGCGGGTGAGTCCGACCACGCCGAGAAGCGTGAGATCGCGGACCAGGTGATCAGGGAACTCATCACCCACACCTGGATCGAGGAGAAGATCTTCTACCCCGCGGCCCGTGAAGCGGCTCCCGACACCAAGGACCACGTCCTGGAGAGCGTCGAGGAACACCACGTCGTGCTGTGGATGCTGTCCGAGCTCAAGGACCTCGACCCGGCGGACGAGCGCTTCGACGCCAAGATGTCCGTCCTGATGGAGAACGTGCGCCACCACGTCGAGGAGGAGGAGAAGGAGTGGTTCCCGGACGTCCGCAAGGCCATGGGACGCAACCGCCTCACCGAGCTCGGCGAGGAGATGGAGGCGGCGAAGAAGACGGCTCCCCGCGAGCCCCTCGCGGTGCCCAGCGCCAAGCAGTAGCCGGCGCCGCCGGCGCCCGCCGGCCCCGCCGGGCCGCCCCGGGCCGCGCGCCGGTCCGTCCGTCCACCGTCCGCCCGTCCACGCATCCGCGGCAGGAGAGGTTCCCATGGCCGTTCGTCACCAGCTGATCCGGCGCCCCCCGCACGAGGTGTGGGCCGTACTGGCCGACCCGACGCGGTACGGGGAGTGGGTCGTGGGCCCCTCGGAGTCCAAGCCCCTCGACCCGCACTGGCCCACCGTCGGCTCGCGGCTGCGCTACACGGTGCGGCTGGGGCCCTGGACGGCCGAGAGCGCGACCACCGTCCGCCACAACGAGCCCGGCCGGGAACTGGAGCTCGAAGCCCACGCCAAGGGCCTCGGCACGGCGCGGATCTTCCTCCAGCTGCGGCCCTGGGGCGACGAAACGCTCGTGGTCTGCGACGAGCACCCGCTGCGCGGCATCGGCGGCGCCCTGCACAACCCCGCCACCGAGGTGCTGCTCCAGCTCCGCCACCGGGGCATGCTCGCCCGGCTGGCCAAACTCGTGGAACGGGAGCGCGCCGGGGCACGCCGTGCCTGACGCGGTGGTGATCGGCGCCGGCCCCAACGGGCTGGTGGCCGCGAACCTGCTGGCCGACGCGGGCTGGAGCGTCCAGGTGCTGGAGGCGCAGCCCGAGCCCGGCGGCGCCGTACGCAGCGACCGCGGCGTGCACCCCGACTACGTCTCGGACGTCTTCAGCGCCTTCTACCCGCTGGCCGCCGCCTCCCCGGTCCTCGCCGCGCTCGACCTGGCCGCCGAGGGACTGCGGTGGAGTCACGCCCCGCGCGTCCTCGCCCACCCCCTCCAGGACGGCCGGTGCGCCGTCCTGGAGCGCCGGGCGGAGGAGACCGCGGCCGGTCTGGCCGGCTTCGCGGCGGCCGACGCGGACGCCTGGCGGGCCATGTACGACACCTGGACCCGGATCGGGCCGGACCTGGTGAAGGCGCTGTTCACCCCGTTCCCGCCGGTACGGTCCGGGCTGCGCCTCGCGGCGCGGCTGCGGACCGCGGGCGGGCTGCGGCTCGCCCGCAAGCTGGCCCTGCCCGTACGCCGCCTCGGCGAGGAGGAGTTCGCCGGGGAGGGCGGCCGGCTGCTGCTGGCCGGCAACGCCCTGCACGCCGACCTGGCGCCCGAGGCCGCCGGCAGCGGCGGCTTCGGCTGGCTGATGTCGATGCTCGGCCAGAGTCACGGCTTCCCGGTCCCGGTCGGCGGCTCCAGCGCCCTCACCGAAGCACTCGTACGGCGCCTGCGCGCTCGCGGGGGCGTCCTGCGCTGCGGGGAGCGCGTCGCGTCCGTCGTGGTGCGGGGCGGCGTCGCCGTGGGGGTCAGGACGGCGGGCGGGGAGAGCGTCGGCGCCCGCCGGGCCGTGCTCGCCGACACCTCGGCGCCGGCCCTGTACCGGGAACTCGTCGGCGAGGAGCACCTGCCCGCCCGTCTCGTGCGGGACCTGGACCGCTTCCAGTGGGACTTCGCCACCTTCAAGGTGGACTGGGCGCTGACCGGCCCGGTGCCCTGGACGGCCCCCCAGGCGGCCGGAGCGGGCACGGTCCATGTGGCCGACGGGGTCGACGGACTGACCCGGTTCGCGGCGCAGCTCGCCGTGGGCCACGTACCCGACGAGCCGTTCGCCCTGTTCGGCCAGATGACCACCGCGGACCCCAGCCGCTCGCCCGCGGGCACCGAGTCCGCCTGGGCCTACACCCACCTCCCGCAGCGCGTCCTCGCCGACGCGGGCCCCGACGGCATCACCGGCCGCTGGGACACCCGGGAGCGGGAGGCGATGGCCGACCGGGTCGAAGCGCAGGTGGAACGGTACGCGCCGGGCTTTCGCGCGCTGATCGGAGCCCGCCGGATCCTGGCCCCCACGACCCTTCAGGCCCTGGACGAGAACCTGCACAACGGCGCCATCAACAACGGCACCACCGCCCTGCACCAACAGGCGGTCTTCCGCCCGACCCCCGGCACCGGCCGGCCCGAGACCCCCGTCCGGGGCCTGTACCTCGCCTCCGCCGCCGCCCATCCCGGCGGCGGCGTGCACGGCGCGCCGGGCGCGAACGCCGCCCGCGCGGCGCTGCGCGCCCACGGGCTGCGGACGCTCCTGCACCGCGCCCAGCGCGTCTGACGCGGGCCGCCGGGCCGGGGCCCCGGCCGGCCCCCGGGGCTCAGTTCGCCTGGTCCGCGCCCGTCACCAGGCCGACCAGGGCGGAGAGCCCGCCCTCGGCGACGGTCCGGCGCTGCCGGTCGGCGGGGGTCCCCTCCCGCAGCAGCCGGTGGACGAGGGAGCTCACCTCGCGCAGGTCGCCCGTCTCCTCCAGCGCGGGGGTGATGTGACTCATGAGGTCGGACAGCACGTCCCCGCTGGAGCGCGGCCGGCCGGCCGGGTCGAGCAGGGTGCGGTTCAGTCCGTAGCGCGCCGCGTGCCAGTTGGCGGCCTGCACCAGCTCCGGCGTACCGGGGACCGGCGGGGCGGCGCCCGCCTCCTCCTCGGCGATGGCCGTGCCGACCAGGCCGCGGACCACGCCGGCGAGCATGACGGCGTCGTCGGGCCGCAGCTGGACGTCCATGCACCGCACCTCCACCGTGGGGTAGTGGTCCGAGAGCCGGGCCTGCCAGTAGACCTGGCCCCGGTCGGCGATCGCCCCGGACTCCACCAGCGCGTCCAGCCGGCGTTCGTAGTCGGCGAGGTCCGCGAAGAACGGCGGCGGGCCGCTGACCGGCCAGCGGCCGAAGACGATGGTCCGCCAGCTCGCGAAGCCCGTGTCGTGGCCGTCCCACATCGGTGAGTTGGCCGACATGGCCAGCAGGGTCGGCAGCCAGCCCCGGATCCGGTTCAGTACGGCCACGCCGGTCTCGGGGCTCGGGACGGCCACGTGGACGTGCATCCCGCAGATCAGCTGTTCGTCGACGAGCTGCTGGGCCGCGCCCTCCATCCTCAGGTAGCGCGGCGTCGGCGTCACGGGCACCCGGGCGGCGGCGCGCAGCGGAGCGGCCCCCGTGGCGGCGGTCCGGCAGCCGTTCGCCTCGGCGGCCGAGGCCACCGCGTGGCGCAGCCGCAGCAGGTGGCCGCCCACTTCCTCCAGTCCGGTACAGACCGGGGTGGCCACTTCGATCTGGGCCTGGAGGAGCTCGTTCTGCACCTCCTCGCGCTCGGCGAGGGGCCCGAGGCCGGCCGTGCGGCGTACGTCCTCCACCCGGGCCGCGGGCAGCCCGGAGTGTGGATCCAACAACAAGTACTCTTCTTCGACTCCGAGCGTGGTCACGTCCGCTCGGCTACCCGGATACCGCTTGATCACGCGCGGCGACGAACCACTCCGAAGTCCGTGCCCCACCCACGCATATCACCGCGTCCCGGGGGCACCAGCGTGTACACAACAGAAGTGGTCGTGGAGACAAGGAGCGCCCGTGCTGCCCTGCAAGGTGACCGAGAACGGTGTACTGATCATCCGTCTGCGAGCCGATCTGGACATCGCTGGGCGGGCCGCCGCCGCGTGGGAGATCGACGGCTTCCTCGCCGCCCACCGGTCCGCGCCCGTCGTGCTGGAACTGTCCGAGGGCCCGGTGAGCGCCGCCGCGGTGAGCACGGTCGTACGGGCCCACCGCATGTGCCGGTACGCGGACGTGCCGCTGGCCGTCGTCGCCGCGGACCCCGAAGCCCGCCGTGCGCTGGCGGCCGTCGCCGGGCCGGAGGCGCTGGACGTGTACGCCTCCCGCCCGGGGGCCGACGCCGCGCTCGCGGCTCCGGTCGCCACGGCGGCCTGACGCTCCGGGGGCGGCTGCGGCCGCCCCCCACTCGACGCCCGTGGGGGGCCGTCGGCTTCGGCCGCGGCCCCCCACTCGACGCCCGTGGGGGGCCGTCGGCTTCGGCCGCGGCCCCCCACGGGCGTCGGCGCGTCTACGGAGCCGGCTTCTTGCCGTGCCCGTGGCCGGGCCCGTGCCCGCTCTCCTTGCCCTGCCCGGCCGTGCGCCGCTGGGCGTCGGTGCTGGGGCTCAGCGCGTCGCCGGCCTCGCCGTCCTCGTTGCCGGGGACGAGGGCCTCTTCCGCCTCGCGGCGGGCCGCGCGGTCGCCGCTCTCCCCGGGCGCCTCGGAAGGCGGGGTCGGCTTGCGGTGTTCCTTCTCTGCCACGGTGATCCCTTTCATCGGGGGTGTTCTGGTCGCGTACGGGGTGCTCGGGCTGCCGGAGCCGGACGCCGGACGCGATCACACGCGTACCCCGTGATCGCCACCGGCACGCGGTGGGGCCGCCGACTGCCCGGTGTTTCCCCGCGCCGGGCCACCCGGACGGCGCAGCCGCGCGGCGGGTCCCGGCGCTGCGGTCCCGGCGTTCCCGGGCTCGGTCCGGGATCCGGCACGGGTGTCGCGGGCGCCGGATAAACTCGGGCGCAGGACGGGGGCACCGCCGCCGACTGGGGACAGGCGGGCGTACGTAATGTTTTCAACCCCGTTGCCGACGACCGCGGGAGCAGCACGGGCCGCCGTGACCGCTCTCCTCGTCGCCGACGGACGTGAGGTGCCCGGGGCGGCCGTGGACGACGTCCTGCTGGTGGTGTCGGAACTCGTCACCAACGCGATCCGGCACGCCGGCGGCGTCACCGGCTTCGGAGCCCGGGTGGACGGCGCCCGCCTGATCCTCGTCGTGGGGGACGCGAGCCCGGTCTTCCCGTTCGCCCGGCCCCTCTCCCCCGGCCGGCCGGGCGGCTTCGGCTGGCGGCTGGTCCAGCGGCTCGCCGAGGACGTGGCCGTCACGGCCGGACCCGAGGGCAAGACGGTCACCGTCGCCCTCCCGCTGGCCCCCGACGGCTGACGGTTTCCGTGTCGGCGGACCGGGCAGGCGGGTTCCGGTCCCGTCCCGAACGCGGAGGTCTCAGGTGTCCCACCGTCTCGAACAGGTCTACGCCGCCGTGCGCGCGGAAGTCTCCGCGCGGGCCGACCGCCTGGGGGAGGTGAGCGACGTCCTGCACCGCCATCCCGAGTTGGCGTACGCGGAGCACCGGGCGTCCGCGCTGCTCACGGCGGAGCTGGAGCGCGGCGGGTTCGCCGTGGAGCGTGGTGTTGCGGGGCTGGACACCGCGTTCGTCGCCCGGTCCGGCGACGGCGGCGGCCCCCGGGTGGCGCTGTTGCTGGAGTACGACGCGCTGCCGGAGCTGGGGCACGCGTGCGGCCACAACCTGATCGCGGCCGCGGGCCTGGGCGCGGCCCTCGCGGTGCGGGCCGCGCTCGGCCCGCACACCGGCGAGGTGCTGGCCGTCGGGACGCCCGCCGAGGAGCGGGGCGGCGGCAAGGTCGCCCTGGCGGCGGCCGGTGTCTTCGACGGGCTGGACGCGGCGCTGATGTTCCACCCGGGCGTGCACAGCTGGTCGTGGGCGCCGTTGACGGCGCAGACCCAGGTGCGGGTCGCCTTCCACGGCAGGGCGGCGCACCCCACCGGCAACCCGACCGAGGGCGTGGACGCCCTCGCGGCGCTGATCCAGCTGTTCAACACCACCGCCGTGCTCGGCCGGCGGCTCCCGCCGGGCTCCCACCTCCAGGGCATCGTCACGGCGGGCGGCGAGGCCACCAACGTGGTCCCGGCCTACGCCGAGGGCCTGTTCGGCCTGCGCGGTGCGACGACGGAGGCCCTCGAAGAGCTGGTGGCCGAGCTGCGGACCTGCGCGGAGGGCACGGCGCGGGCCACCGGCACCACCGTCGACGTCGCGCCGGTGGGGCAGGGGTACGAGCACTTCCGGCACAACCGGACGCTTTCCGAGCGGCTGGCCCACCACTTCGCCCGCACGGGCATCGCACTGTCGGAACCCACGCCGGGGGTGTACCTCGGGTCCTCGGACATCGGCGACGTGAGCGGCCTGGTCCCCTCGGCCCATCCGTTCGTGGCGATCACCGAGGACCCGACGGCGTCGGACCACACCCCGTACTTCGCCGAGGCGGCGGCCGCCCCGCTCGGACGCCGGGCGATGGTCGCCTCGGCCGAGGCGCTGGCCTGCACGGCGGCCGATGTCCTGCTGGACGAGGCGTTCTGCCGGGCCGCCCGGGCGGAGCTGCGGCCGCGGCGGTAGACGCACCGGTGCGGTGGCCGCGTCCCGCGCGACCACCGCACCCAGAGGCGTCCACTGCGGGCTCAGGCGGAGAGGGCCTCCAGCAGCTCGCCCACCTGCGCGTCGGGCAGCGCGCGGGCGACGTCCGCCTGTGCGACGACGCCCACCAGCCGGTGGCCGTCGATGACGGGCAGCCTGCGCACCTTGTGCGCGGTCATGGTGCGCAGGATCTCGCGCGCGTCGTCGTCCGCGCCGATGGTGACCGCCTCGCCCTGGGCGAGTTCGCCGGCCTTGCACTGAGCGGGGTCCTTGCCCGCGGCCAGTACCTTCACCACGATGTCGCGGTCGGTGAGCATGCCCTTGAGCCGGTCGTCGGTACCGCAGATCGGCAGCGCGCCGACCTCCAGTTCCGCGAGTTTACGGGCGGCCTCCAGCACGGTTTCCTCGGCGCCGACGCACTCCGCGCCTTCGGTCATGATCTCGCGGGCAGTCGTCATGGTCCCTGTCCTTTCTCTGCTCTGCCTCCGCGTTCGTCGCCCTTGCGCCTGCCCGGCCGGAGCCGGGGCTAACGCGCCACCCGGAGGGCGAAGCCGCTGTGCGGGCGGGTGGGGACGCGGGACAGCGGGATCGTCAGGTCCTGGTCGGGGACCTCGTAGTCGAGGTCGGCGAGCTGCGTGACCAGCGTGGCCAGCAGGGCGACGGTGATGTCCTCGCCGGGGCAGCGGTGGCCGCGGCCGGGGTCGCCGCCGCCCTGCGGGATGAGCTCGTCGGGGCCCGGTTCCCGGCCGGCGAAGCGTTGCGGGTCGAAGCGGTACGGGGCGTCCCACAGGCGGGGGTCGTGGTCGTGCCCGTACAGGTCGAGCAGGACCAGGGTGTCCTTCGCGATGGCCTGGCCGCGCCAGGTCAGGTCGGTGGCGGCGAGGCCGCCCACGAAGGGGGCGAAGGGGTAGAAGCGGCGTACCTCGTGGGCGAACGCCCGCGCGTACCGGCCGTCCGCGTCCTTGCGGAGCGGCTCGCGGTGGGCGGGCCAGCGGTGCAGGGCGTGGGCGGCGAAGGCGGCGAACCAGGCGATGGCGACGGTGGGCCGGATGATGTTGAGCAGTTCGACGGCCGCCGTGTGCGGGTCGAGGAGCCGGCCGTCGGCGTCCCGGTGCCAGGCCACGACCTCCAGCGCGGTGCCGTTGTCGCTCACGAGTTCCCCGCCATCGCGGGTGGTGCGGACCAGGGCGGCGAGCGCCTCCTCCTGGCGCTGGCGGGCGGCGCGGGCCCGCCAGTGCCGGGGGCCCGGGGTGGCGAAGCCGTCGACCATGGCGACGCAGTCCTCACCCATCTGGCGGTCGGCCTCGTCGGTCAGTTCGACGCCCGTCCAGGCGCAGACGGCGCGGGCCAGGATCAGCGCCACCTCGTCGAAGAGGACCACGTACCGGCCGTCCTCCCAGTCGGTCACGGCCTTGGACCACTGGAGGGCCACGTGGTCGGACAGCGCGGCGACACCCGCGCCGTCCTTGAGGAGAGCGAGGAACATGGCCTTGCGGACGCGGTGGGCGTCACCGTCCAGGGTGTGCACGGCGCCCTGGCCGAAGAGCGTGTCGAGCACGGGTTCGGGCAGCGCGGAGGTGCGCTTGACGTGCCGTTCGTCGTAGAAGAAGTCGATGGCCTCCGGGCCGCGCAGGGCGATCACGGGGCGGCCGAGCAGCCGGGTGCGCACCGGTTCGCCGTCCGAGGCGCGCATCCGGTCGGGCAGCCACGCGTAGCCGCGGGCCAGGAGGGAGAGGGTGCTGTCGGTCCAGGGGGAGGCCGTCTTCAGTAGGGACATACCGGTCGGCTACCCGGCGCCCGCGCCCGCACACCCGGCCTCCGGCCCGCCCACCCCGTTGGCCGAGCGGGGCGTACGGGGGGCGGTGTGGACGCGGGGTCCGGCCGGCCCGTCCTGCGTACGGTTCACCGGTCAGGGGGGTTTGGCGGCCGGGCTGCCGGAGAGAAGCACCAGTGCCGCCCCCGGCCGAGGAGGCCGGGCACGGCGAGTACCGGTCACGGGCCGCCCCCTCGTGGCGGCCGGCACGCGAAGGGTGGTGCGGCCATGCCCGTCCCGACGGATGCCCGGCCCGACCGCTCGGAGGGGCAGGGCTACGACGCCTCCCCCTACCTCCCGCGCCGCGGCGGCCTGACCGCCCTGCGACGGGCCGCGGCGGGCTGCCGGGGCTGCCCGCTCTTCAGGGACGCTTCGCAGACGGTGTTCGGCGAGGGCCCCGCCGGGGCCCGGCTCGTGCTCGTCGGGGAGCAGCCCGGCGACCAGGAGGACCGGCAGGGGGAACCGTTCGTCGGACCGGCGGGACAGCTCCTGCGACGGGCGCTGGCGGAGGCCGGGTTGGGGGACGAGGGCGTCTACCTGACCAACGCCGTCAAGCACTTCAAGTTCACGGCGGCGCCGCGGGGCAAACGGCGCGTCCACAAGGCCCCGAACCTGCGGGAGATGACGGCCTGCCGGCCGTGGCTGGTGGCGGAGCTGCGGCTGCTCTCCCCAGAGGTGGTGGTCGTCCTCGGCGGAACGGCCGGCAAGGCGCTCCTCGGCTCGTCGTTCAAGGTGGGGGAACGGCGCGGTGCGCTGATGCCCCTGCCCGCCCTGGACGCCGCCCGGGAAGGTGACGGCGCGCCGCCCGGCGCCGTGCGGCTGCTGGCCACCGTGCACCCGTCCGCCGTACTGCGGGCCGACGACCGGGAGGCGGCCTTCCGGGGGCTGGTGGCCGACCTGTCGGTGGCGGCCACGGCACTGGCCTGACTCCCCCGACACCGAACGAGACGCCGAGCGAGGAGACCCATGCGGCTGCGTACGAGCCGCCCGGACCGCCCCGGGTTCACCCGGGTGCGCCACGGGCGCGGCTTCCGGTACCTGGACCCGGACGGGGCGCCGGTCACCGACGCGGCGCAGCGGGCGCGGCTGCGCGGGCTGGTGATCCCGCCCGCCTGGACCGACGTCTGGATCTGCCCGTGGCCGGGCGGCCACATCCAGGCCATGGGCACCGACGCGGCCGGCCGGCGCCAGTACCTGTACCACCAGCGGTTCAGGGAGCGGCAGGAGGCGGCGAAGCACGCGCACGTCCTCGACGTCGCGACGCGGCTGCCACGGCTGCGGGAGACGGTCACCGCCGACCTCGGCGCCCGGGGCCTGACCCGCGACCGGGTGTTGGCCTGCACCGTTCGCCTGCTCGACCTGGGGTTCTTCCGCGTGGGTGGGGCGGCGTACCGCAGGGACCACGAGGCGTACGGGTTGACGACCCTGTTGCGCGAGCACGCCCGGTGCGGCCGGGGCGAGGTCTGCTTCGAGTTCCCCGGGAAGTCGGGGCAGGAGCAGCTGCGGGCCCTGGTGGATCCGGAGGCCCACGCGGTCGTCCGGGCGCTGCTGCGGCGGCCCGGCGCCGGCCCGCAGCTGTTCGTCTACCGCAGCGGCCGGGTCTGGCGCGACGTGCGGGCGGCCGACGTCAACGCGTACCTGCGCGCGGGGACCGGCACGGACATCACCGCCAAGGACTTCCGGACCTGGCACGCCACCGTCCTGGCGGCCGTGGCGCTGGCCGTCTCCGCCGGTGTGGCCGACGGCTCCCGGGCCCAGCGCACCAGGGCGGTGTCGCGCGCGGTGCGGGAGGTGAGCAGCTACCTCGGCAACACGCCCGCGGTGTGCCGGGCCTCGTACATCAACCCCCGGCTCTTCGAGCTGTTCGAGGACGGCGTCACGATCAGACCGGCCCTGGAGCGGCTCGGTACCGGCGTCGCGTACGGGCATCCCGCCACCCACGGGGAGGTGGAGGCGGCCGTGCTGGAGCTGCTGGGGTGAGCGGGGGCCGGGCGGGACATGTCCGGCGCGCGGGTGGGTAGCCGCCCGCCAGCGGGCCGACGGAGAGGCCCCCGTAAGGAAGGCGGCACAGCCATGACCCACGCGGACACAGCCGGGCGCGCCCCCGCGGCCGCCATCGTCACCGGCGCGGACTCGGGGATCGGCAGGGCCGTCGCCGTACGGCTCGCCGCCGACGGCCTGGACGTCGGCATCACCTGGCACACCGACGAGGCGGGCGCCCGGGAGACCGCCGAAGAGGTACGCGGACACGGCAGGCGTGCCTGCGTGGCCCGGCTGGACCTGACCGGCCTGCCGGCCGCGGCGGACGTGATCGACCGGCTCGCCGAGGAGCTGGGGCGGGTCGACGTCCTGGTCAACAACGCGGGCACCGGCACCGCCACCCCGTTCCTGGACCTGACCCTCGACACGGTCCGCGAGGTGCTCGACGTCGACCTGGTGGGTCCCTTCCTGTGCTCCCAGCGGGCGGCCCGGCGGATGATCGCGCAGGGCGGCGGGGGCCGGATCGTCAACATCACCTCGGTCCACGAGCACCAGCCGCGGGTCGGGGCCGCGCCCTACTGCGCGGCCAAGGGCGGCCTGGGGCTGCTCACGCAGGTGATGGCCCTGGAGCTCGCCGAGCACGGCATCACGGTCAACTCCGTGGCACCCGGGGAGATCGCCACGCCGATGACCGGTCAGGAGGACGAGGACGTCCGGCGGGTGTCGCGGCCGGGCGTGCCGCTCGGCCGGCCCGGTGACGCCCGGGAGGTCGCCGCCGTCGTCGCGTTCCTCGCGGGCGGGGACGCCTCGTACGTCACCGGCGCCTCGTGGGCCGTCGACGGGGGCATGCTCCGGATGGGGCCGATGGCCGGCTCGCACCTGAAGGACGACGCCTGGCGACGCCCCTGACCGGTCAGCCCCCTGACCGGTCAGCCCGGTACGGGGCCCGGTAGGGAGGCGGCGCGGGTGTCCGCGTCGCCGGCGGGTCCGTCCCGGCCGGGCAGCACCTCCCCGACCGCCGCCAGCACCTCCTCCACGGTGATCCGCAGCAGCCGGGCGTCCGGCGCGGTGCCGTGGGCGTCGCCGGGCCGCAAGGGGTCCTCCCCGGCCCCCGGCCGCCACAGCACCCGGCGGCGCCGGTCCGGCGGCGGTCCCCAGAGCCGTGGCGCCACCGGGCCGAACAGCACGACGGACGGGGTGCCGAGGGCGGTGGCGAGGTGGGCGAGGCCGGTGTCCCCGACCACCACGCAGCGCGCTCCGGCGATCAGGGCGCAGAGCAGCGGGAACGGTACGTCGTCGCCGCCGCCCAGCACGGCCCGCGGCGCCAGCCCCGCCCCGGCCGCCACGCGGTGGGCCAGCGGCCCCTCCCCCGCGCCCGCCGTGACGACGACCCGGTGGCCCGAGCGGTGCAGGGCGCGGGCGACGGCGGCGAAGCGGGCGGCCGGCCAGCGCCGGGCCTCGGCGTCGGCGCCCGGGTGGATCACGACGGCGCCGGGGACGGGCGAGGGCCGCGCGGGGTACGGAATGCCGAGGTCGGCGGGGTCGGCGGCGATCCCGTACCAGTGCAGCAGCCGGCACCAGCGGTCGCGTTCGTGCTCGTCGGGGCGCCATACGGGGCCGGCGATGTCCGGCGTGCCGGGGTGCCGGTAGGCCAGCAGCCGGTGCGGTCGCAGCCGCTGGAGCAGCCGGTGGCTCGGGGGGCCGTTGCCGTGCAGGTCGACGGCCAGCTCCGGCGGCGGCCCGTCCCAGGCGAGCTCCTCGGGGACGGCGCGGCCGGGCGCGGCGGTGGGCAGCAGCCGGTCGACCAGGCCGGTGGCCCCGGCGACGGCGGCCAGCCGGCCGGGCGCCGCCAGCACGAGGTCGTGTCCCGGCAGGGCGCGACGCAGCGCCCGCAGACAGGGCACCACCGTCAGGAGGTCGCCGAGGCCGAGGGCGCGCAGCACGAGGACCCGGGGGCGGGGGTGGGCGGGGGCGTGGGGATGGGCCGGCGGGGGCGGGCCGCCGTCCCCGTTCACGGCCAGGACGGTTCCCTGCGGGGCACGACGACCAGCTCGCCGATGGCGCTGCCGGACGGCACGGACAGGGCGTACAGCACGGTGTCGGCCACGATCTCCGGGCTCTGCAGCATCGAGACGTCGGTGTCGGGGAACCGCTCCAGGATGAAGTCGGTCTCCATGCCGCCCGCGATGATCCCCGTGACGCCGATGCCCTCGCAGTCGCGCTGCGCCTCCTTGAAGAGGGTGTGGGTGAAGGCCCTCAGCCCCGATTTGCTGGCGGCGTACGGGCCGGCTTCCGTCCACGTCCGGTTCGCGGCGGTGGAGAGGATGTTGACGATGTGGCCGCCGCCCTGCGCGACCATGCGCCGGTAGCCCTCCAGGCACAGGTACATCGGCCCGAGGAGGTTCGTCGTCACCACCCGGGTCACCTCGTCGGCGGTCAGGTGCTCGACCGCCTTGGAGACGTCCACGGCGGCGTTGTTGACGAGGACGTCGACCCGGCCTCCGGCCTCCTCTACGTCGCGGAAGACGTCGGCGACGGCGCCGGGATCGCGGACGTCCAGGCCGACGGCCCTGGCCGACAGCCCCTGGGCCGCGAGGTCCTCGCAGAGCTCCTTCGCGAGGTCCTGGCGGACGTCCGCCACCAGCACCGAGGCGCCCGCGGCGGCCAGCCGGCGGGAGATGGCCGCCCCCAGCCCGCGGGCACCGCCGGTGACCAGGGCCTGTTTGCCGCCGAGATCCGTGTACGCCGTGCCGCTCATCCGCATGCCTTCCGTCGCCGGTCCTGCGGCCCGCCCGGGTGCCGGTGGGCCTCGCCCGGGGCTGCCGTCTCGTCTCGTCCACTGTCCCGAGCGCTGCCCGGCGCGGCACGCCGGACTAGGCCGCACGGCGCTGCCGGGAGCAGTGTGTGAGCAAGTCGACGGGGGCGGTCCGAGGCCTTGGAGCGCAAGGGCCCCGGGGGGCTGCCGTCGTGCGGCGGCCGGGCGGCGCGGGTGGGGGCCCAAAGGATCTGTCAGCATGGCTGAGGCCGTTCACCGCCGGTCGGGTGCCGCAGTGTGCCGATGCGCGGAGCGCCCGTCCTCCTTCCCCCTCCCCCCTTGTGGTCTGTCTCCGTGCCTTCTTCCCCCCTGCCCCCGGCCGCCCCGTCCCGATCGCCCTGGCGATCCCTCCGCCACCGTGGCATGCGCTGGTGGACCGTCGCCAACTTCGTGTCCAACGCCGGTACGTGGATGCAGCTGACGGTGCAGAACCTCCTCGTGCTCCAGATCACCGGCTCCGCCGCCGTGACCGGCCTGTCCGTGTCCGTCCAGGCGGCTCCCGGGCTGCTGTTCGGCCTCATGGGCGGCGCCGCGGTCGACCGGTGGCCCCGCAAGGTGACCGCCGCCGTGGGGCAGGCGCTCCTGGGCGCGGTGGCCCTCGTGACGGCCGTCCTGGTCGCGCTGGACGGGCTCAGCCTGCCGGTCCTGCTCGGCCTGGCGGCCGTGACCGGCCTCATCGCCACCGTCGACGGGCCGGCCTGCGCGCTGCTGGGCAACGACCTCGTCCATCCGGAGGACGTCCCCTCCGCGATCGGGGTGGGCTCGCTGGTGCACAGCGCGGGGCGGCTCGTCGGCGCGTCGCTGGCCGGGGTGGCCGTCGGCTTCCTGGGCACCGCCGCCGCCTACGCCGCGAACGGGCTGTCCTTCCTCTTCGTCGCCGCCATGATCCCGTTCCTCAGGGCGGCCCGGCCCGTCGGCGACCGGGCGCCGGTCCTCGCCGAGGACAGCGCCTCCCGGCCCGGCGGGGAGCAGGACCTGAGCGCGCGCGAGGGGCTCGCCTTCTTCCTGCGCCGTCCCCGGCTGGTCGCGCTCGCCGCGCTCAACGCGGTCGGCAACCTGTTCGGCCGCAACTACTCGCTCACCCTGGTCGTGCTGGTCACCGGTCCGCTCGCCGGTGACGCGGCCTCGTTCAGCCGGGTCTCCACCGTCCTCGCCGCGGGCGGCATCATCGGCGCCGTCCTCGGTGCCCGGCTGCGCCGTCCCACGGTCCGGCTGGTGGGCGTGCTCACCGCCGCCGGTGCGCTGCTCCAGGTGCTGGCGGGGCTCTCCCCGTCGCTCGCGGTGCTGCTCGTCCTCGTCCTGCCCATGGCCGTGGCGGAGTCCATCGGTGACACCGCCCAGTCGACGGTGCTCCAGACCGACCCGCCGGCCCACATGCGGGGGCGGGTGCTCGGGGCCTGGTCCAGCATCCGCACCGTGTGGGGGCTCGCGGCGCCGCCCGCGCTGGGGCTGTTCATGGAGCTGGCGGGCGTACGGGTCGCCCTCGTGACCGGCGGTCTGGTCGTGACGGCGGCCGTCGCCGCGGGCTACCTGCTCCGCGGGCGCGGGACCGGCCGGTCCACCACCGCCGTACGGGTACCCGAGGCCGGGCTGAGCGCCCGCGCGGCGCTGGGCACCGCGGCCTGATCCGGCCCCGGACCGGCATCCGGCACCGGACCGGCGCTCCGCCTCACCGGCCCGGGCCGCTCCGGTTTCAGGACGGCGTACGGGCGTCCTGGGCGGCCTGCGCCGCCCGGGCGGCGAGCCGGGTGGTGGAGCGGCCGTCGAGGTAGGGCAGGACGACGGCCTGCCCGCCCCAGTCGCGCAGTACCGCGGCCTCGGGCAGGGCTTCGGGGGTGTAGTCGCCGCCCTTGACCCAGACGTCGGGCCGCAGGGAGCGCAGCAGCGCCTGGGGCGTGTCCTCGTCGAAGGCGACGACGGCGTCGACGCTGCCGAGCGCCGCCAGCACCCGCAGCCGGTCCTCCAGCGGGGTGAGCGGACGGCCGGGCCCCTTCAGCCGGCGCAGTGACTCGTCGCTGTTGACGCAGACGATCAGGCAGTCGCCGATGCGGCGCGCGCTGTCGAGCAGGCCGACGTGTCCGGCGTGCAGCAGGTCGAAGCAGCCGCCGGTGGCCACCACCGTGCCGCCGCGCGCCCGTACGGTCGCGGCAAGCGCGAAGGCGTCGCCTGCGGGCGGGTCCGCCGCGTCCGGGGAACCGGCCGTCCGGCGCACGGTGGCCCCTGACGCGCCGCCGGCGGCGACGAACGCGGCGGCGCCGGTCACCGCCCGCTGCACCGCCTCCTCCGGCAGGGCGCCGTCCGCGAGGGCCACCGCGGCCAGGGCGGCGAAGCAGTCGCCGGCGCCGCACGGATCTCCGGCGGCCGTGTAGGGCGCCGGGACGAGCATGGGGGCGGCCGTCAGCGGGCGGGTCAGCAGCGCCCCGCGGTCGCCGAGGGTCACCGCGACGGTGGCGGCCTCCCAGCGCTGCGCCAGTTCGGCGCCGCGCCGGGCGTGCGCCCCCAGGGAGCCCCCGTCGCCGGGGCACAGGGCGGACGCCTCGGCCGCGTTCGGTGTGACCAGGCGGGCTCCGGGGACGGGCGGGCCGCCGCGCGGGTGGGGGTCCCAGACGAGGGGGACGTGGTGGGCCGCCCGGGCCAGCAGCGGCCGCACCGCGGCGGCCACGCCCCTGCCGTAGTCGGCGACGAGGACGGCGGCCGCCCCTTCCAGGGCCTCGCGGACGGCGTCGGTGGGCGGTCCGACCTCGCCGCCGCCCCGGTCGATGCGGACCAGGGGGCGGCCCGCCGCCAGGACGCGGGTCTTCTCCGGCAGGGTTCCGTCCAGCGGCAGCTCGACCAGCCGGACCCGCCCGGCGAGGGCTTCGCGGACCCGGTCGCTGGCCCGGTCCTCGCCGAGCGCGGTGACCAGGACGACGGCGCGGCCGGTCCCGGCGGCGAGGAGGGCGGCCAGGCCGGCGCCGCCGGGGCGGTGGTGGTCGGTGGTGACGTCGACGACGGGCACGGGGGCGTCGGGGGCGAGCCGGTCCACGTCGCCGCGGATGTCGCGGTCGAGGAGGACGTCGCCGACCACGACCAGGGGCCGGGGGTCGTTCACGGGGTCCTCCTGCCGGCGGCGGCCACCGCCGCGCGGCGCTTCTTGCCGACGGCGGGCGGGTCGACCGTACGAGGGGCGGCGGGGCGGGCGGTATCGGTGAGGGCGGCGTCGATGAGGGCGGGGTCGGTGAGGGCGGCGTCGAAGGACTCGCACAGCAGGTGGACGGCCACGAGGTGGGTCTCCTGCACGGTCGCCGCGCTGACGGCGGGGACGCACAGGGCCTGGTCCGCGATCTCGGCCAGCGGGTTCGGGGAGGGCCCGGTGAGGGCCCACACCTCGACGCCCGCCGTGCGGGCCGTCATCGCGGCCGACAGGAGGTTCGTACTGCGGCCGGAGGTGGACAGCAGGAGCAGGACGTCACCGTCACGGCCGTGGGCCGCGACCTGGCGGGCGAAGACGTGCTCGAAGCCGTAGTCGTTGCCGATCGCCGTGACGCTGGAGGTCTCCGCGTGCAGGGCGATGGCCGAGTAGGCGGCGCGCTCCTCGCGGTAGCGGCCGACGAGTTCGGCCGTCAGGTGCTGGGCCTGGGCGGCGCTGCCGCCGTTCCCGGCGGCGAGCAGCCTGCCGCCCCCGGGCAGCACGGTGGCGAGCCGGTGGCCCCAGCGGGCCAGCTGGTCCAGGCCGTGGGCGCGCAGGTGGTCCAGGGAGTCCTGAAGGGACCGGCAGTGCGCGTGCGCTCCTGCGTGTGCGGGGTTCTGGCTCATGGTGCCGGGCCGGCGCCGCTCGCGGGAGCGGACCGTGCCCCACCTCCTTCGGGCTTCGTGGCCGCGGTGCGTCCCGCCGGCGGGGCGGGAGCGGTCCGGCGGCGCGGTGCGGTGCGGTGCGTACGGGGACGGGCGCGGGTGGCGCGCGCGTTCAGGGCATCGCGGGCGCGAGCCGGCCGGTGAGGGCGGCGCGGTAGGACCGTTCGGTGGCCGAGGCGACCTGGTCCCAGCCGTAACGGCTCGTCACCCGGCGCCGGCCGGCCGCGCCGTACGCCTCGCGGAGCCCGGGATCGGCCAGCAGCCCGGCCACCGCCGAGGCCAGCGCGCCGGGGTCCCCGGGCGGCACCAGCCGTCCGGTCTGCCGGTCGGCGACGGTGTCGAGCTGCCCGCCGACGGCGGTGGCCACGACCGGGCGGCCGCAGGCCATGGCTTCCAGCGGGACGATGCCGAACGGCTCGTAGTCCGCCGGGCAGAGCACGACGTCGGCGCTGCGCAGCAGTGCCGGGACGTCCGCGCTGGGCACCGCGCCGAGGAAGCGCACCCGCTCGGCGACCCCGGCCTCCGCGGCCAGCGCGCGCAGGCGGCGTACTTCCGGGTCCTCGTCGAGCCGCCCGGCTTCCGGGCCTCCGGCGATCAGGAGTTCCGCCTCGGGCAGCCGGGCCAGCGCCGCGATGGAGACGGCCGCTCCCTTGCGGGCGACCAGCCGGCCGAGCTGGAGCAGCCGGTGGCGGTGGAGCGGTGAGCGTTCGGCGGCCGGGCCGTCCGGGTGGAACCGCTCGGTGTCGACGCCGCAGGGGACGACGTCGGCCTTGTCCTCGGGGACGCCCATGCGCGCGAGCTCGGCGACCTCGTCCCGGCAGGTGGCGACCACCCGGTCACAGCACAGGCCGACCTCCCGTTCGCAGCGGATGCGCGACGGCGGGCTGGTGTCCGCGTCGCCTTGGTGGCGTCGCTTGACGGTGCCGAGCGCGTGGTAGGTGTGCAGCATCGGCAGCCTCAGCTCCCGTGCGGCGGCGAGGGAGGCGAGCCCGGACATCCAGAAGTGCGAATGGACCAGGTCGGGCGGCTGGTCGTGCTGCCAGCGGTTCATCAGGAAGTACGCGAACTCCCGCATGTACGGCAGCAGTTCGTCCTTGGGGAGGTACTCGGCCGGGCCGGCCGGTACGTGGTGCACCGTGACGCCGGCGCGCAGGTGCACGCGCTCGGGCAGGTCGGGCGCGTCGCGCCGGGTGTACACCGTCACCCGGTGGCCGCGGTCGGCGAGGGCTCCGGCCAGGCAGGCGACGTGGACGTTCTGGCCGCCCGCGTCGACCCCGCCCAGGGCGGCCAGCGGGCTGGCGTGCTCGGAGACCAGCGCCAGGGACAGGGGGTGGTGGGCGGGTGCCCCGGGCGCGGGGCGGGGGGAAGACGTCATGACCGTACCTCCGTCATCAGCCGCTCCCAGTCGTCCAGGAAGCGTTTGAGTCCGTAGCGTTCGAGGGCCGCCTGCCGGGCGCGCGCGCCGTCCTCGGCCGCGGCCTGCGGTTCGTGGACGTAGTGGCGGGCGGCGGCGGCCAGTACCTCGGGCCGGGTGGACAGGACGCCGGTGCCGGCCGGTACGGCTTCCACGGCCTCGGTGGTGGCGAGGGCGACGACGGGCATGCCGAGGTGCATGGCCTCCAGGAGGGACAGGCCCAGGGAGGTCCAGCGCACCGGGTGCAGGTAGACGCGGCGCTCCGCCATGGCGGTGTGCAGGTCCCGCTGCGGCAGTTCGTGGGAACGGCACCGTTCAAGGGGCAGGCCCAGGTGCGTGGCGAGTCCCTCGGTGCCCATGCCGAAGACGTCCAGCGGCGCGGCCCGGGCCAGCGCGGGCAGCAGGTCCGTACCGGTGTGGCGGCCGCGGCGGACCGGTTCGTTGACGACGACGGCGGCGCGCGGCAGGGCGCCGGTGTAGAGGTGGCCCGGATCGACGATGCCGTGCTCGATGACTTCGGCGCGGGTGCCGCCGTTGTCCCAGAAGAGCCGGTTGAAGTGGGTGACGTGGACGAGCGTCAGGTCGTCGCGGTCGGCGTACGGGTGCCGGGTGCGCGGCACGTCCCCGTCCGGGGCGTTGTGTTCCAGGTAGACGGCGGGCACGTCCCGGCCCGGACGGCGGCCGAGCCACCGTTCGGCCAGTTCCGCCTCGTGGGGCCGTTGCAGCACGACGAGGTCGACGGGGGTCTCGGCGAGTTCGGCGGGGGTGACCTCGCGGACCGATCCGGGCCAGTCGAAGGTGCGGGCGCGGCCGAGGCCGTCGGGGCCCCGGTCGGGGGTGACCGGTACCAGGTAGGTGTGGGGGCCCTGGACGAACGCGGTCGTCCAGGAGCCGTGGACGTGCCACAGGAGGATGTTCATACGCCGGCTCCTCGATCGGTGAGACGGGGCGGGTGGCCGTTCAGCGGCGCGTGGCCGCTCAGCGGGGTGCCGCTGAGCGGTGTGCCGCTGAGCGGTGTGCCGTTCAGCGGTGGTCCCTGTGGGGCCGTGCCGTGCGGCACGCCGTCCTCGCGCGGGGCGCCCGCGTCCGGCGGCGCTTCGCCGAGCAGCCCGGCCACGGCCGCCAGGACCTCCGCGTCGCTCACGGAGTCCAGGCAGGGGTGGCCGGGCAGCGGGCACGTCCGGGCCCGGCTCCCGGCGCAGGCCGCGGCCTGGTCGCCGAGCAGGACGTGCGGGACGCCGTACGGGCGCCAGCGTTCGGCGGGCACCACGGGCGCGAAGAGGCAGACGACGGGGGTCCCCACGGCGCAGGCCAGGTGCATGGGGCCGGTGTTGCCCGTCACGACGGCCCGCGCGCCCGCGAGGACGCCGGCCAGTTCGTGCAGGTCCGCGGTGGCGCCGCCGAGGTCGAGGCCGTGCCGGCCGGCCACCTCGGCGGTGAGTTCCCGCTCCGCGGCGCTGCCGGTGACCACCACCCGGTGTCCCGCCCGGTGCAGCGCGGCGGCGGCGCGGGCGGCCCGGCCGGCGCTCCACCGGCGGGCGGCCACGGCGGCCCCCGGATGCAGCACCACGTACGGTTCGGGGCCGGTCAGCCGGGTGGTGGCGGGCGGTGGCAGCACCCGCAGGGCGCCGTCGTCGCCGGGCGGCAGGCCGAAGCCGAAGGCGCGTACGAGGTCGAGCGCGGCCTGCGCCTCGTGGCGTCTGGGCAGCCGCCGGTGGCGCAGGGCGAGCAGGGAGCCGGGGTACTCCTCGCAGTCGGCGGCCACCCGCTCCACTCCGGCGAGCGCGAGCAGCAGGGCGGTCGGCAGCGGGCTCTGGTGGTAGGAGACGAGGACGACGCCGCGGTCGAAGCGGCCGGCCGCCAGGGCGTCCACCAGCAGGCCGCACTCCTCGCGCGAGGTCCGGCCGGGCTCCAGGCCGACCCAGGGGGCGTCGTAGACGAGTACCTGGTCCACGCCCGGCAGCACCCGCGCCGCCGGGACCCCGAGGGGCCCGCACAGCAGCGTGGTGTGGGAGGAGCCCGCCGCGACCGCGCGTACGGCGGGTCCGGCCAGCAGGACGTCCCCGGCGCTGTCGAGCCGGACGACCAGGCTGCGCGGGGCGCTCACCGGACACCGCCCGGCCCGTGCGGCGTACGGTCCCCGGCGAGGATCAGGCGTACGGCGGCCAGCAGGTCGGGCGCGGTCCGCGGGGCGGCGGTGACCTCCTCGGGCCGCGTGACCGGGGTCGGGACCAGGACGGCCCGCGCCCCGGCGGCCTCGGCGGCCCCCATGTCGGCGCCGATGTCCCCGACGACCACGGTGCGCCCGGGGGCGGCGCCGAGGTGGGCGCAGGCGGCGAGGACCAGGCCGGGCGCGGGTTTGCGGCAGGGGCAGCCGTCCTCGGAGCGGTGCGGGCAGACGGCCCACACGGCGAACGGTCCGAAGACGGCGTCCACGCGCCGTCGTACGGATTCCACCTGCGCGCGGGTCAGCAGTCCGCGGCCGACGCCCGACTGGTTGCTGACCACGCCGACCGGGACGCCCCGTTCCCGCAGGGCCGCCACGGCGGTACGGGCGGAGGGCATGGGGAGCACCCTGGCCGGGTCGCCGTTGTACGGGACGTCGACGACGAGGGTGCCGTCACGGTCGAAGAGGACCGCGTCGGGCAGGGGGGAGGCGGCCCGGCGGCGGTGCGGCGGGGGCGTGGCGGCTCCCCCGGCCCACACCCAGGGCCCCTGCGGTACGGCGGGCGGGGCCGTCACGACCGCACCCGCTGCGCGGCGGACCGCACCGGCGGGGCCGGCGGTGCGAGCGCGGCCGGGGGCTGGGCCGGGCGCGTCCGGGCGGTCCGGTGCAGGACGTGGCCGCGCAGCCAGTGCCAGGCGGCGACGGGCGGGATGACCACGCTGGTCACGGCCATGGTGACGACCTCGGCGCGGGTGCGCGGCCCGGGCGCGATCCGCGCCGCGGCGAACTCGGCGGTGCCGGCCAGCCAGCCGGCCGCGCACACGGAGGCGGCCCGGCCCCGGCCGGCCAGGGCGCAGCCGGCGGCGGCGGCCCCGGCGGCGGTGACCGCGAGGTGGCGCGGCAGCCGGCCGCGCGGCGCGGCGGCCCGCGCCCACCAGTCGGGTCCGTGCAGGCGGCGCATCAGGACGTCGTCGGCGTTGCCCGCCTGGACGCGGACGGACACCCACCGGTCGGCTGGCCGGACGGGGTGCGTGGTGCGGCGGGTGCCGGGGGCCAGGGTCCATCCGCCGTCGAGCAGGCGCAGGGCGAGGTCGGCGTCCTCGCGGAAGGCGCGCCGGAAGCGTTCGTCGAAGCCGCCCGCGGCTTCGAGGGCCTCGCGCCGGACGGCCATGTCGGCGGTGATCCAGCGGGCCGTGGCCAGTCCGGCGGTGTTGCGCTCCCAGTCGGTGGGGCGGCGCCGGGCGGGCAGCGGGACGTCGATGCGGGCGGTGACGGCCGCCGCGTCGCGGGCGGCCGAGGCCAGGTCGTGGGCCAGGTCCCGGCCCCAGGTGGGTCCGGGCACCACGTCGTCGTCGAGGAAGACGATCCAGGGCACCGTTCCGGCGGCCCGGGCCCCGGTGTTGCGGGCGGCGGCCGGTCCCCGGCCGCCGCCGGGCACGACGGTGGTCAGCGGGCGCAGGGCGGGCGGCACGTCCAGGGCGGGCGGCGGGGCGCCGATGCCCGTCCGGTCGTGGACGAGGACGACGGTGGTGGGGCCGGTGCCGTCGGCGGTGGCGGCGGCGAGGGCTTCGAGGCAGGCGCGCAGGCTGGGCCGGCCGAGGGTGGGGACGACGACCGCGTAGGCCGTCGTCACGGTGCGCTGGACGATCGTGCTCACGACTCGGCTCCGTTCCGGAACAGTTCGCCGCGCCGGACGGCGTAGGGGCCGATGGCGAGGAGGTCCACGGGCGAGGAGCCGAAGCACTCCAGGGCGTCGCGGGGGTCGTCGACCATCGGGCGGCCGGCGGTGTTCAGGCTGGTGTTGACGACGACCGGCAGGCCGGTGCGCTTCTCGAACTCGGTGAGCATGCGGGCCACCAGGGGTTCGCGTACCGGGTCGACCGTCTGGATGCGGGCCGTCCCGTCGACGTGGACGACGGCCGGGATGCGTTCGCGCCACTCGGGGGCGACGTCGTGCACGAAGAGCATGTACGGGCTGGGCAGGGGGCCGTCGAAGATCTCGGCCGCCCGCCCGGCGAGGACCATGGGGGCCACGGGCCGGAACTGTTCGCGTCCCTTGACGTCGTTGAGCCGCTCCAGGTTGCCCTCGTGTCCGGGGTGCGCGAGCAGCGAGCGGTGCCCGAGCGCGCGCGGCCCGTACTCGGAACGGCCTTGGAACCAGGCGACGATGGCGTTGTCGGCGAGGGCCTCGGCGACGGTCGCCGCGATGTCCTCGGGGCGTTCGAAGGGCACGCCCGCCGTCTTGAGCCAGGCGCCGATCTCCGCGTCGGACCAGTCGCGGCCGAGGTCGGCGCCGGCCATCGGTTCGGGGTCCTGTCCCGCTTCGGCGGCGAGGTACAGCGCCGAGCCGAGGGCGGTTCCGGCGTCGCCGGCGGCGGGCTGCGCCCAGACGCGGGAGAAGGGGCCCTCGCGGGCGATGCGGGAGTTGGCGACGCAGTTGAGGGCGACGCCCCCGGCCAGGGTGAGGACCTCGTCGTGGGTGCGTCCGTGGAGCCAGCGGGCCAGGTCGAGCAGGGTCTCCTCCAGTACGGCCTGGGCACTGGCGGCGACGTCCGCGTGGGCGGCGGTCCAGGGCTCGTCGGCGCCGCGGGGCGGGCAGTACTCCGCCCAGGGGACGCCGGTGGCGCGGAACCCGCCGTCGCCGGTGGGGTGCACGTGGCGGCGCAGCTCGGGCAGCAGCCGGGGGGTGCCGTAGGAGGCGAGGGCCATCACCTTGAACTCGTCGGAAGACCTCAGGAAGCCGAGGTGCTCGGTGAGTTCCTCGTACACGAGCCCGAGCGAGTGCGGCAGGTCCTGGGCGTGCAGCGGCTCCAGCCGGTTGCCGACCCGGCGGGCGGCCAGGTGGGAGGCGCGTTCGCCGCGTCCGTCGAGGACGAGGACGGAGCTGCGGTCCGCGCCGTCGGCGGCGAAGGCGCTGGAGGCGGCGTGCGCCATGTGGTGCGGTACGAAGCGGACGATGGCCGAGTCGAGGCCGGGCAGCGCGGCCGCCAGGAATCCGGGGACCTCGCGGGCGTAGGTCTGGCGCAGGTGGTCCCACGGGTCGTGCAGCCCCATGGTGTCGGCCGGCCGGGCCAGCGCCGGGTCGTAGGAGTACGCGACGGCGTCCAGGTCCTGGGGGCGCAGCCCGGCGCGGCGCAGGCACCAGGCGGCGGCCTGCTCGGGGAGTTCCCACGCGGAGAACGGCACGGGCCGCTTGCCGTGCTTGCGGCGGGAGAACCGCTCCTCCTCGGCGGCGGCGACGGTGCGGCCGTCGATGACGAGGGCGGCGGCGGGGTCGTGGAAGAGCGCGTTGATTCCGAGAATGCGCATGGCGGTGCGGGCCTTTCGGCGAGGGGGTACTGGCCGCCCCGCCTCGGCGGGCGGCGGCTGCGTGGGGCTGCGGGGGGCGCTGCGGCGGCGGTGGTGTGGGACTGCGGGCCGGGTCAGCCGTCCGGGTGGGCGCGGAACCAGGCGATCGTTCGCCGCAGCCCTTCCTCGGCCGGTACGAGCGGCTCCCACTGGAGCTTGTCGCGGGCCAGGGTGATGTCGGGGCAGCGCACGGCCGGGTCGTCGGTAGGCCGTTCCACGAAGGTGACCCGCGAGGCGGAGCCGGTCAGTTCGATGATCCAGCGGGCCAGTTCGAGCATCGTCAGCTCGGACGGGTTGCCCAGGTTCACCGGGCCGGGCATGCCGTGGGCCGCCGCCGCGAGGATGCCGGCGACGGTGTCGTCGACGTAGCACAGGGAGCGGGTCTGCAGTCCGTCTCCGGTGACCGTCAGCGGCTCGCCGGCCAGGGCCTGGCGGATGAAGGTGGGCACCGCGCGCCCGTCGTACCCGCGCATGCGCGGCCCGTAGGTGTTGAACAGCCGTACCACGCAGGTGTTGGTGCCCCGCGCGCTGCCGTGGGCCGTGGTGAGGGCCTCGCCGAACCGCTTGGCCTCGTCGTACACGCTGCGGGGGCCGACGGGGTTGACGTGACCCCAGTAGCGCTCGTTCTGCGGGTGCTCCTGCGGGTCCCCGTACACCTCGGACGTGGAGGCGAGGAGGAAGCGCGCTTCCGCCCGGTGCGCGAGTTCCAGCGCGTTGCGCGTGCCGAGGCTGCCGGCGTCCAGCGTGTGCAGCGGCAGCCGGAGGTAGTCGGCGGGCGAGGCGGGCGAGGCGAGGTGGAAGACGACGTCGGGCCGGCGCCGCACCGTGAACGGCTGCGACACGTCGGCCTCCTGGAGGGTGAATCCGGGGCGGTCGGCCAGTTCGGCCACGTTCGCGCGCAGTCCCGTGCTGAAGTCGTCGACGCAGGTGACGGCGGTGCCGGCGGATATCAGGGCGGAGCACAGGTGCGAGCCGACGAAGCCCGCACCGCCCGTCACCACTGCGTGCTCCCAGGCCGGTGCCGGAAGGGAACCCATGATGATCTCCTCGTGCCATCGGGGGAGCGCGGGACTCGGGAACCCGGAGGCGGCAGACGCTCGCCGCCCCGCACCTGGGAACGACCCGCGGGAGTGCCCTCAGCGTGCCCCACACCGACGCGGGTCGCCCGGAATGTGCGGCATTCGGATGATGACGTGGCGTGACCACCCGGTCGGCCCTGATCCACGAGGACGCCCCCCGTTCCCCCCGGGCGGGGGAGCGGGGGGCGTCCGTGACGGCCGCTCGGGGCGGTGACGTGACGCTCAGCGGACGCTCAGGGGGTGAAGAGCACCTTCACGGCGCCGTCCCGCTTCTTCTGGAACATGTCGTACGCGTCCGGGGCCTCCTCCAGGGGCAGCCGGTGGGTGGCGAAGTCGTCCACGCCCAGCGGGTCGCCGTCGACGAGGAGGGGCAGGATGTCGTCCACCCAGCGGTGGACGTTGGCCTGGCCCATGCGCAGCTGGATCTGCTTGTCGAACATGGTCAGCAGGGGCAGCGGGTCGGCCGCGCCCCCGTAGACCCCGGAGACGGACACGGTGCCGCCGCGCCGGACGAGTTCGATGGCCGTGTGCAGCGCGGACAGCCGGTCGACTCCGGCGCGCTTCATCATGGCGGCGGCGAGGCCGTCGGGCAGGAGGGTGGTCACGCCCTGCGCGGCGGCGGCGACGCGGCTGCCGTGGGCTTCCATGCCCACCGCGTCGATGACGGCGTCCGGGCCCCGGCCCCCGGTGAGCTCGCGTACGGCGTCGGTGAGTCCGTCCCCGCACTCGCGCAGGTCCAGGGTGTGGACGCCGCGCCGGCGGGCGCGTTCCAGTCGCTCGGGCACGAGGTCGATGCCGATGACCGTGCCGGCTCCCCGGAGGGCCGCGATGCGGCAGCTCATGTCGCCGATCGGGCCGAGTCCGAGGACGGCGACGCTGCCGCCGGGCGGGATGTCCGCGTACGCGACGGCCTGCCACGCGGTGGGCAGGACGTCGGAGAGGTAGACGAAGCGGTCGTCGGCCGGCCCCTCGGGGACCTTGACGGGCAGGGCGTTGCCGAAGGGCACGCGCAGGTACTCGGCCTGGCCGCCCGGCACCTGCCCGTAGAGCTTCGTGTACCCGAAGAGGGAGGCCCCGGTGCCGTGCTCGTGCACCTGCGTGGTCTCGCACTGCGAGTGCAGGCCCCGGCCGCACATGAAGCAGGCGCCGCAGGAGACGTTGAAGGGGACCACCACCCGGTCGCCGGGCTTGAGGCCCGTGACGTCGGGGCCGGTCTCCGCCACGACGCCCATGGGCTCGTGGCCCAGGATGTCGCCGGGGTCGAGGAAGGCACCGAGCACCTCGTAGAGGTGCAGGTCGGAGCCGCACAGGCCGGTGGTCGTGATCTTGACGATCACGTCGTCGCGGTCCTGGATGACGGGATCGGGGACGGTGTCGACCCGTACGTCCCGCTTGCCGTGCCATGTCAGTGCCCTCATGACGTCTCCTCGTGGGTTCGTCCGCGGTGGATTCGTGTGCGGTGTTCGTGCGCGGTGTTCGTGCGCGCGCCGTCCAGGCGCCTGCCCCGGGCGGCGCCGCCGAACCGGGACGGCCGCGCCGCGCGGCGGCCGGGGGGTCACAGGCTGGTCAGGACCTGCGGGCAGACGTTTTTGATCATGGTGTTGGTCCAGCGCATCTGCCGCAGCGTCTGCGGGTGGCAGGACGCGGCGAGGCCGATGAGCCCCTGGTCGTGGGTGGCCCGGGCGGTCTGCGCGAGCATCTCCCAGTGAAGGGAGTTGCGGGCGGCGGCCACGTGCAGCTCGCGGAGGTCCGTCAGCAGGAGCAGGCCCGGCGGCCGCGGCCCGGCCGTCCCGGCCGCCGGGGACGGCTCCGTCGGCCCGGGCGCCGTGTCCCGCCCGGCGGCGTCGGGGGCGCCGTCGAGGGTGAGGCCGTGGTCGGCGCCGGCCTCGGCCAGGCGCCGCACGTGCTCGAAGGACCAGCCGGCCAGGTCGGTGGCGATGTGGTGCACCTCGTGTTCGGCGCGGTGGCGGCCGGCGACCGCGAGGAGCTCCTGTGCCAGGTCCTCCTCGCCGTGGTGCAGCGCGCGCAGCGCCCAGGCGATGCCGTTCACTCCTCGTCGTCTCCCTCGGCCTCGTACCGCTCGTCCTCGAAGGTGTGGGTGACGCGGGCGGTCGGGCCGCCCGTGGTGGCGGGCGCGCCCCTGCGCCCGGCGGGGGCCGACGCGGTCGTGGTGGGGGCGGGCGCCGGGGTGCCGTTCCCGCGTGCGACCAGGGAGAGCGAGGCCGCGGCGGTCTTGAAGAGGGGCTGCTTGGAGGCCGGGTCCCACTCGGTGACCGTCGTCTCGTTGGCCGCCCGGCCGGGGGTCGTGCCGTCGGGGGCGTGTCCGGTGGGGGTGTCCCAGTAGCCGTAGTGGAACGGGACGAACAGCATCCCGCGCCGGATGCCGGTGATCCGCAGCCGCCCGCGCAGGGCGCCCCGGGGCGAGGCGACCTCCACCAGGTCCCCTTCCGCGAGGCCCAGTTCCGCCGCGTCGGCCTCCGCCGCCTCGACCCATACGTCGGGGGCGGCGGCGTTCAGCTGGGGGGCACGGCCGGTCTTCGTACGGGTGTGGAAGTGGTAGAGGGTGCGTCCGGTGGTGAGCCGGAAGGGGTGGGCGTGGTCGGGCTGTTCGTGGGGCGGCCGGTAGGCGGCCGCTTTGATCATCGCCTTGCCCGTCGGGTTGCACGCCCGGTAGTCGGTGGCGCTGTCGGCCGCGCCCGTCTCCAGGTCCTTCCCGTACGTCTCGCAGGTGTCGGGGTGGGCCCAGCTGATCCCGTCGGTGTAGAGGCGCTCGGTCCCGCCGGGGGCGTCCTCGTTGCACGGCCACTGGATGCCGCCGACCCGGCGCAGCAGATCGTGGTCGAGGCCGGTGTAGTCGCAGGGGCGGCCGGCGCTGCACCGCTTCCACGCCTCGAACGCCGAGCGCGGGTCGTGCCAGTGGACCAGCGGGCCGCCGTCCTTGTCGCGGAAGTCCATGCGGGCGGCGAAGTCCAGGAAGATGTCGAGGTCCGGCCGGGCCTCGCCGGGCGGCTCGACGGCCTTGTCGGACAGGTGGACGGTGCGGTCGGCGTTGGTGAAGGTCCCGGTCTTCTCGCCCCAGGTCGCGGCGGGCAGGACGACATCGGCCAGTTGGGCCGTCTCCGTCGGGAACAGGTCCTGGACGACGGTGAACAGCCGCTCCTGGGACAGGATCGAGCGGATGCGGGCGAGCTCCGGCAGCGACACGGCGGGATTGGTGCCGCTGATCCACAGCATGCGCAGCGAGCCCTGCTCGGCGTAGCGGAAGATCTGCAGGGCGTGTGTGGGCGGCGCGTAGTGCGGGATGCGGTCCGGTTCGACGTTCCACACCCGGGCCAGATCGGCGACGTGCTCCTCGTTCTGCCAGTTGCGGAAGCCGGGGAGGTCACCGTTGGCGCCGCATTCCCGGGTGTTCTGCGCGGTGGGCTGACCGTTCATCTGGAGCACACCGGCGCCGGGGCGGCCGAGCATGCCGCGGATCAGGTGCAGGTTGTTGACCTGCACGGCGGCCGCGGTCGCCTGGTGGGACTGGTAGACGCCCTGGAGCACCGTGGACAGCAGCCGGTCGGCCGTCCCCACCAGGTCCGCCGCCTCCTCGATCCGGGCGGCCGGGACGTCGCAGATGTCCGCCGCCCACCGGGGGGAGCACTGCGCCACCCGCGCGCACAGCGCGTCGAAGCCGACGGTGTGGGCGGCGACGTAGTCGTGGTCGACCCGGCCGGTGCGGATGACTTCGTGCAGCAGCGCGTTGAGGAGGGCCACGTTGGTGCCGCCGCGGGGCGCCAGATGGACCGCGGCCCGCCGCGCCACGACGGTGGGGCGCGGATCGACGCAGACCAGGCGGGGTGGATCGGCGCCTTGGAGCCGGTCCAGGATCCGCATCCACTGGACGGGCTGGGTCTCGGCGATGTTGTGTCCGAAGAGGGCGATGACGTCGGCGTGGTCGATGTCGTCGTAGGAACCGGGCTGGCCGTCACACCCGAACGACTCCTTGAGGGCCTCCGCCGCGGTGGCGGTGCACAACCGGGTGTTGCCGTCGATGTGGTTCGTCCCGATGCCGGCCCGGGCCATCGTCGCGAGCGTGTAGTACTCCTCCAGGAACAGCTGCCCCGAGGTGTAGAAGCCGATCGAGCCCGGTCCCCGCTCGTCCAGCAGCTCCCGGGTGCGGGCCACGATCCGGCCCATCGCCGTGTCCCAGTCGCTCTCCACCAGTCGGCCGCCCTCGCGTACCAGGGGCCGGGTCAGCCGGTCGGGCGAGGCGTTGGCCTGCCAGCCGAAGAGGTCCTTGGGGCCCAGCCGGCCGTGGTTGACGCGGTCGTCGGCGCGCCCCCGCACGCCGGCCATGCGGCCGTCGACGACGGCGATGTCCATGGCGTCCCCGTCGGAGTGCAGGATCGAGGCCGCCCGCACCCACCGCTGCACCCGCGTCTCCGTGACGCCCGGAGCGAGGAAGGTGTCGACCCGCACGGGCCACGGCTCGCCCCGCCCGTAGGCGGTGCGCGGGCCCCAGGGGCGGGCGATCCGGTCGGTCGTGGTGCTCATGGGGCCGCCTCCTGCGGGGTCGTCGTGGCGCGGTGCGGGCCGGGCCCGGTCAGGGGCGGTCCTGCGGGGCGTCGAAGGTGATGTCGTGTCCCGGCAGGATCTCGGCGCCCATGTTGCGCTCCATCATCCGTACGGCCGCCTCGGCGAGCTCCGGGTCGATGTGGGCGACCGCGTCCGCGGCGACCACCACGTCGAGGTGCCGGATGTGGGCGTCCAGCGCCGAATACAGCACGCACTGCTCCGTCACCTGCCCGCACAGCACGATCCGGCCGACGTCGAGCTGTTCCAGCAGGTAGCCCAGGGGCGTCTCGAAGAAGGCCGAGTGCCGGGCCTTGACGACGAAGAGCGCGTCCTCGTCGGGGGCGACCGGCTCGACCAGGTCCGCGTGCCGGCCGGACAGGGCGGCCCGGAGGATCTCCCCGTGGTGGGAGCGCCACTGCCCGAAGTTGTCGTTTACGTAGATGACCGGCGCCTTGTCCGCGCGGGCCCGCTCCAGCAGCAGGCGGACGCCGGGCAGGGCTTTGCGGACGGACGGGGCGAGGGCGTCGGCGTCCTCGTGTTCGTAGGTGTTGATCATGTCGATCACGATGAGGGCCGTCCGGGCCATGGCCGCCTCCTCTCCTTCGTCGTTCCTCGTTCCCGTTCCCCGTTCCCCGTTCAGCCCTCCACGCCGGTCGAGGTGTGGGGGGCACCGACCGGCTTGGACTCGGGGGAACCGCGCTGGCGCAGGTAGACGGAGAGGATGACCATGGCGGCGACCGCGAGGAGCTCGGACTGCCAGTTCTGCAACGTCCGGCTCCAGAAGTCCGGCGCGCCGAGGTAGGCGCCCCAGCTGATCGGATCCTGGAGTTGCCGGAGTCGCTCTCCGTCGTACGCCGCCACCCCGGCGATCGACTGGGCGAGCCAGGAGCCGAGGAACAGGCAGCCCATCACGGTGCCGAGCGAGCGCGAGTAGAGCCGCTGGCGCCAGTCCTTGGTGCCGGCCCAGCGGGGCGAGTCGGCGCGGGCGTGGTCGCCGAGGCGCTGCTCGCGGTCGGATTCCGTACCGGCCTTGTGGAGTTCCTTGGACTCGGGGGAACCGCGCTGGAGGAGGTAGACGGTGCCGAAGATGTAGAGGGAGAACTGCAGGAACTCCGACTGCCAGTTCTCGGAGACGTCCACGGCGAAGTCCGAGGTGGTGACGTACTCGCCCAGGCTGATCCGCTGGAGGCCGTCGACCGTGAGCTGGTCGTTGAACTCGGCGTGGCCGGCCACGGCCTGCGCGACCAGTACCACCAGGAAGGCGGTGCCGAAGACCAGCGTCAGGCTGTTGTCCCGCCAGAACCCGCCGCGCGGGGAGGTCTGGCGCTCGTCGCTGTCGTCGTCACTCATCGCTGCATCGCTCCGATCGCGATGAAGTAGGCGAGCCCGCCGATCACCACGACGAGGCAGGTCACGAACAGGAAGCGCATTCCTCAGCCGCCTTTCAGCTCGCACTGGTAGGGCTGTTCCCCCTGCGGGGTGCAGCCGGCCGCCACGACCTTCCACCCGGCGTCGAACCGGGACAGGAAGAGCGTGTCCCCGTCCAGGTGGAGCAGGGCCTGCCGCCCGTACACCTCGGTGGCGCGTACCGCGCCGGCCTTCGGGAGTTCCTCCGCACCCAGCGCGGGGCCGCACGCCTTGCGTTCCTGCTGCTCCAGGGCTTGGCGGGTCTCGGGAGCGAGCAGCCGGCACGCCGCCTCGTGATCGCCGGAGGCCATGGCCCGTACGAACTCCTCCCCGGCGCTGCGCGCCCCGGACACCCGGCTCGCGGACGCTCCGCAGCCGGCGAGGACCAGGGCGGCGGCGCCCGCGCCGAGGACGGCCCGCAGGACCCGGTTACGGGGCCGCGCCGCCCGGCGCCGGTCCGGTCCCGCGGGCGCCGGCGCGCGCCCGGGCACCACCCCGGTGCCGGCCTGGCGGCCGGCGGCCTCACTCCCCGACATCGCGATCACGCGGGTCTCCCGGTTCGGTTCTTCGTTCCTACGGTCCTTCTGTTTCCTTCGGCCGGCAGGCGGTCCACGCCCCGTCCACACGGGCCGGTGCGCGCCCCGCACATGCTCATGCCCCGTCCGCGCCCCGCCGGCGCGCCGCGCCACGGGCGCCACCCGACCGGCGGACCGGAGGCGTGCGTACGGTCCTCGTCGGGTGAGGGTGGCCGGTCATGGCTGTCCGCCGTCACGGTCCGCGCCGGATCCGGGCTCGGCCATCTTGCGGTGCAGCTCCGCCTTGGCCTTGTCCGGCAGGACCTTGTTCGCCAGGCCCTGGGCCTTCGTCTTCACCGAACCGGCGACGATCTTGTCCTTGCCCGCGAAGAGGGCGTCCAGCCCCTGGCGGGCCACCTCGGCAGGGTCGTCCTTGTCCTGCTGTCCGACCTTGGTGTCCTCCATGCCGGCACGGCGGAAGAAGTCCGTCTCCGTGGGGCCGGGCATGAGCGCGGTGACCGTGATGCCCGTGTCCTTGAGTTCGTTCTGCAGGGCCTGGGCGAAGGACTGCAGGAACGACTTCGAGGCGTTGTACACGGCCTGGAAGGAGCCCGGCATCGTCGAGGCGATCGAGGAGGTCACGAGGACGTGGCCGTCCCCGTCCTCCGCCATGTCCCGCAGGACGCGTTTGGCGAGGTGCACGGTGGAGCGGACGTTGAGGTCGACGATCTCCAGCTCGTCCGCGAGGTCGGTGTCGACGAACGGGCCGCCCCGGCCGACGCCCGCGTTGAGCACCGCGACGGCCACCGGCCGGCCCCGCGCGGTGACGGCGCCGTAGAAACGTTCCGTCTCGTCGTAGGCACGCAGATCCGCCTGGACGGCCTCCACCGAGGCCCCGGTCCGCTGGATCCGCCGCGCCGCCTCTTGCAGCCGGTCGTGGTCCTCGGCGTTGATCACCAGGTCGAATCCTCGCTCGGCCAGCTGCCGCGCCAGTTCGAAGCCGATGCCGCTGGACGCTCCGGTCACCAGGGCGAGGGGTCTGATGTCGTTCATGAGCGGCGTCTACCCCCCGTCACGCGGGGAAACAGGGGTGCCCGGACATAACATCCGAAACAAGGGGTTACCCGCACGCGCGGGGGTAGCCGGAGTGCAAGGACACCCCTCGCGGAAGGCACCAGAGGAAGGCACCATGAGCGCACAGGAAGATGCCCGCCCCACCGACCCGACCGGCCTGCACCCCCGCCCGCCGTTCCCCGACCAGCAGCAGGACCATCCCGGCTCGACGGAGGAGATGAACCCCCGGCCCGACCACGGCGAGGACTCCTACCAGGGTCACGATGTCCTCCGCGACCGCGCCGCGCTGGTCACCGGCGGCGATTCCGGCATCGGCAGGGCCGTCTGCCTGGCCTTCGCCCGGGAAGGCGCCGACGTCGTCTTCACCCACCTCCCGGAGGAGGCGGACGAGGCGGCCGAAACGGCGCGCCTGATCGAGGGGGCGGGGCGCAAGGCCGTCCCCGTGGAGTGCGACATCCGTGACGAGGCCCAGTGCGACGCCCTCGTCGACCGGGCCGTCCGCGAGCTGGGCCGGATCGACGTCCTGGTGAACAACGCGGCGTACCAGATGTCCCAGCCCGACGGGATCGAGGCCATCACCACCGAGCAGTTCGACCGCGTGATGAAGACCAACCTGTACGGCATGTTCTGGCTCTCCCGCAAGGCACTGGCCCACATGCCGCGCGGCGGCTCCGTCATCAACACCACGTCCGTGCAGGGCTACCAGCCGAGCCCGCACCTGCTCGACTACGCCATGACGAAGTCGGCCATCATCTCCTTCACCCACGGACTGGCTCAGATGCTCGCCGAGCGCGGCATCCGCGTCAACGCGGTCGCTCCGGGCCCCGTGTGGACCCCGCTGATCCCCTCGACGATGCCCGACCCCACCGAGTTCGGAAAGCAGTCTCCGCTGGGCCGGCCCGCCCAGCCGGCGGAGATGGCTCCCGCGTACGTCTTCCTCGCCTCCGACCGGGCGAGTTACATCACCGGCGAGATCGTCAACGCCACCGGCGGAACCCCGTTGCCCTGACCGCCGCTGCCCTCCCGCGGCCGTTCGGCGGTGCCGACGCCCCGGCGGGGTATACGGCGGCCCATGGGTGACATCTGGGTGGGCGCGTGTTCGTGGACGGATCCGGCACTGGTGGCCAGCGGGTGGTACCCCGTCGGCCGGCGCGACGCGGAGGGGCGGCTGAGGCATTACGCCGCCCACTTCCCGGTCGTGGAGGTGGACTCCTCCTATTACGGGCTGCCGAGCGCCCGCAACAGCCGGCTCTGGGCCGAACGGACCCCGCCGGGCTTCCGGTTCGACGTCAAGGCGTTCTCGCTGCTCACCGGCCAGCCCACCCGGGCCGCCGCCCTCCCCGCCGACCTGCGGCCGGCGGGGAGCGGGTACGCCTGGGTGCGGCCCGACGACGGACTCCGCAAGGAGGTCTGGGAGCGCTTCAGCGGTGCGCTGGCACCGCTGCGGGAGGCCGGACGGCTCGGGACCCTGCTGTTCCAGTTCCCGGCCGCGCTCGCCCCCGGGGCGCGGGCCGAGGCCACGGTGGAGGAGTGCGCCGAGCGGGCCGAGGGCTGGCCGGTGGCGGTGGAGCTGCGCCATCCGGGGTGGTGGAGCGCGGAGCGGCGGACGGCGACGGCCGCGCTCCTGGCCCGGCACGGGATGGCGGCCGTGGCCGTCGACACGGCCCAGGGGCTGCCCGCGTCCGTCCCCCCGGTCGCGGCCGTCACCTCCCCCGACCTGGCCGTGGTGCGCTTCCACGGGCGGAGCCCCGCGTGGGGCTCCAGCGGCCCCGGCAGCAAGGAGGAGAAGTACCGCCACACCTACACGGAGGCGGAGCTGGCCGGCTGGCTGCCCCGGCTGCGGGACATGGCGGAGCGGGCCGGCTCCGTCCACGTGCTGTTCAACAACTGCTGCGCCGACGCGTCCGTGCGGGCGGCGGAGACGATGCGGCGGCTGCTGGAGGACGATGCGGCCTTCACCGTGCGTGGGCCGCGAGGTGTTCCCGGATCAGGGGATTGACCAGGTCGGGGACCTCCTCGGGCAGCCAGTGGCTGGCCCCGTCGAGGACGACGAAGCGGTACGGCGCGTCCACGAAGTTCCCCGTGGCCTCGGCCGCTTCACGGCCCAGGGCGACGTCCTCGGTGCCCCAGACGAAGAGGGTGGGGACCGTGATGCGGCCGGCGGGGGTGGCGAGGCGGCCGTCGATCGCGCGGTACCAGTTCAGGGTCGGGGTGAGCGCCCCGGGCTCGGAGAGGCGGCGGACGTTGTCCTCCACCAGGTGGTCCGGGACGCGCCCGCCGTAGAGGCGGCGCAGCCGGGCGGCGCCGTCGGCCAGGAGGGCCGCCTCGGCGACGTGGCCGGGCCGGCGGAAGAAACGTACGTAGTCGGACTGCTGGTACTGCTCCGAGCCGGGCGCGGCGGCCTCGCTCAGCGCCCGGGGGTGGGGGGTGGCGAGCACGGTCAGCGACTTCAGCCGTTCGGGATGGGCCGAGGCCAGGGCCCAGGCGACCAGCCCGCCCCAGTCGTGCGCGACGAGGTGGAACCGGCCGGCGCCCAGCGCGTCGGCGAACGCGAGCGCGTCGGCCACCAGGTGCTTCGCGGCGTAGTCCGACACCTCCTGCGGACGGGCGCCCGGGGAGTAGCCGCGCTGGTCGACGGCGACGGCCCGGTACCCGGCTCCGGCGAGGTCGGGGAGCACCTCGTTCCAGGAGCTGGCGAACTCGGGCCAGCCGTGGAGGAGCAGGACGACGTCCCCGTCCCGGGGGCCGGCGGCGAGGGCGTCGAAGCGGTACGGGCCGGCCTCGATCGTCAGCTCTTCCGGCTCGGGGCGTCGCGTGGTGGTCATGGCTCCTCCTGGATCAGCGGTCGACGGCTTGCGAGTGTCGGGATCAGCTGTTCACGGCGACGAGCCCCGCGTCAACGAGCGGCCCGCCGGCCGGGCAGAATGTGCACGCCAGGAGGTGACGAGTGGGGTCAGGTGGACCGCTGCCGATGCGTGTGCCGGTCGGAGAGGGCTCCGAGCGGTGGGTCAGCCGTACGGGCCTTCGGCGCGTGCTGCTGGTGGTGCACAACACCACCTCCGCCGGGCGCCTGCTGGACGTGCTGCCGCTGTTCCACGACGACTTCCGCGTACAACTGCTCGTCACGTCGACGGGATCCTCCGCGTTCCAGGGCGGGATGCGCGAGCTGTTCGACGACTTGGGCCTGCCCGTGCTGTCCTGGGAACAGGCCCTGGCCACGCCCGTCGACCTGGCAATATCCGCCAGCTTCGGGGGTCAACTGCACCTGCTGCAAGGGCAGTTGACCGTCCTGTCACACGGGGTCGGATACACTAAGACACTGGCCCAGCCGGGAGCCGGGAGCCGGGAGCCGGGAGCCGGGAGCCGGGAGCCGGGAGCCGGGAGCCGACGTTCGGTCTGTCGCCGGAGTGGCTGCTGGCCGGGGGCGAGCCGTTCGTGGACGGGCTCGTCCTGTCCCACCCCGAGCAGCTTGAGCGGCTGCGGCGGGTCTGCCCCGAGGCGGAGGCCGCGGCCGTACTCGCCGGCGACCCCTGCTTCGACCGCATGCTGGCGGGCCGCCCGTACCGTGAGCGGTTCCGCCGCGCCCTGGGCGTACGCCGCGGCCAGCGCCTCGTCGTACTGAACTCCACCTGGAACGCCGAGGGGTTCTTCGGCAGCGGCGGCGGTCAGGACGTCCTGCCGAGCCTGCTCCCGCGGATCGCCGCCGCATTGCCGGCCGACGACTACCGGCTGGCGGCGATCCTGCACCCGAACATCTGGTACGGGCACGGTCCGGGCCAGATCCGCGCCTGGCTGGACCGGGCCCGCCGCGCTGGGCTGGCCCTGATCGACCCTCTGCACGCCTGGCGGCAGGCCCTGCTCGCGGCGGACCTCGTCCTCGGGGACTTCGGGGCGGTCTCCTACTACGCGGCGGCCCTGGGCACGCCCGTCCTGCTGGCGGCCGCCGCCCAGGACCGGCTGGACCCCGAGGCACCACTCGCCGCGTTCGTCCGGGAGGCGCCCCGGCTCGACCCGTACGCCCCGTTGCGCGAGCAGGTGGAGAAGGCGGTGGCCGGGCACCGGCCGCTCGCCGGCCCGGCCGCGTTCACCACCTCGGCGCCCGGCGCCTCGGCCACCCTGCTGCGGCGGCACTTCTACGCCTTGATGGAGCTGCCCGAGCCCGGTCGCCCCGCGCTGCTGGAGCCCCTGCCCCTGCCGCCGTACGACCCACCGGACCGGACGGCGCCGCTGCCCGTGCGGACCCGCGTACACGGTACGGACATCGCGATCGAGCGCACCACCGAACACCCGTACGCCGCCGACGGCGTCACGCACCTGGCGGCGCACGAGGACACCCTCGACCCCGGAACCCTGGATCTCGCCGACGTCATCACGCGCGACGGCCCACCGGACGACCCCCGCCTCGGCGGACCGGAGTCGTGGACAGCGGAGGTGCTGCGGCGGCATCGGCACTGTGCCGTCGCCGGGTACGTGACGGGGCCGGACACCTGCACCGTCCGCGTCCGGAACCGGGGGGTGTTCCGGCTGTCCCCGGACCCGGCGGGGCAGCCGCGGGCGGACCTCGACCCGGCGGCGTACGCGTCCGCGCTGCACGCGTGGCTGGGCGAGGCCGACCACGCGGCCGATCACGCGGCCCCTACCGTGCTCCGGATCCACGCGGCCGGCGGTGTGCACCGGGTGCTGGTGGAGCCGGCGCTACCCCCCGGCGACCTCGCAGCGCAGGCGTAGCCCCGCCAGGTACCCCAGGTGCGGGACGGCGGCCGGATCGAGGAGGCGTTCGGCGTCGGCGATCTTCTTCAGGGCGTCGGTGTTCCGGCCCGCTTCGTGCAGGGTCTCGGCCAGGTCCGTCAGCGCGCGCGCCTGGTTGTACGCCTCCCCCTGCCGCTCGAAGAACTCCGCCGCCCCTTCCAGCAGCCGCCGCGACTCCTCCAGCCGGCCGGCACCGCGCAGGGCGCGCCCCTGGTGGCGCTCGGCGAGGGCGAGGGCGCGCGGCAGGTCCCGAGCGCCCTCCTGGCCGGGGCCGATGCGCCGGTAGATCCGTTCGGCCTCCACGAACCGTTCGTACGCCGGCTCGTACAGCCACCGGTGCAGGTACAGCAGGCCCTGCAACTCCACGGCCGAGGCCTCGCCCAGCAGATGGCCCGCCGCCCGTTCGCACGCGGCGGCCGCGCGCGCGGCCTCGTCGGCCTCCTCCCGGCGGCCCAGTTCGCCCAGGCAGTGGCCGAGCTGGAAGTGCAGGGCCCCGGCCATCCGCGAGCGCGGCTGGTGCTCGTCCGCGCACCGGGCCGCGATCCGGAGGGCGGGCAGGACGTCGTCCCAGTGACCGGCCTTCAGCTGGAGCGGCCACAACGCCCGGGCCAGCCTCAGGGCGGTGGTCACGTGCTGGTACTCCCGGGCCACGGACACGGCACGCACCAGGTTGCCCGCCTCGGCGGCCAGCACGGCCAGGCCTTCCGCCTCATCGCGGTACGCCTCCCCGTGCGCGGGCGCGGGCTCGGTCCGCCAGCTCCGCGGCAGGGCCGCGTGGGCGGCGTGCAGCGCCTGGTCCAGCAGGGCGTCGAGGGTGCGGGCGACCGCGGCGGAGCACTCCGGGATGCCGTGCTCGGGGCCGGCCGTGTCCGCGAGGTGGCGGCCCACCTCGGGGCGGAACCGGTAGCGGCCGTCGGGCAGCGCCTCCAGCAGCCGCACGTCCGCCGCGTCGGCGAGCATCCGGGCGGCCTCCTCCGGCGCCACACCGGCGGCGGCCCCGGCGATCCGGGCGCTGACCGACGGCCAGCCGCCCAGGGCCGTCAGCCGGCAGAGCCGGGCCGTCGCGGGCCCGGCCTGACGGCAGGCGATCCGGGCCGCCTCGTGCACGGGATGGCTCCCCGGTGTCCCGGTGACCAGCGGCGCGTCCTCGGTCCCCAGAAGCGTCGCGGCGGCCTTGAGTGCGAAGGCGTTGCCCGCGCACCGCTCCAGCAGCCCCGGCAACTGCGCCTTGGCGCGCGCCGCCTGCTCCTTTCCGGCGACCTTCCGCACCAGTTGGAGCGCGTACCGGTCGCCGAGCGGGGGCACCGCCACCCGCTCCGCCTCCAGCCCGAGGGCCGGGCCCGACACGACCACGAGCAGGAGGACGTCGGGCGTGGCGGGAACGAGACCGCGGACCTGCGCGACCGACGACGCGTGGTCGATGACCACCATCATGCGGCGGCCGTCGGTCAGCTGCCGGTAGAGCTGCTCCCGGCCGGCTTCGGTGGGCGGAACGCGCTCGGCGGGCACGCCCATCCGCCGCAGCAGGCGCAGCAGTACGGCGGCCGGCGTCGGCCCGTGCTCGCCGGGGGTGTCACGCAGATCGACGTAAAACCGTCCATCGGGAAACCGGTCGTGGCAGGCGGCGGCCAGGTGCAGGGCCACGGCCGTGGTGCCGATCCCCGGGGGACCGTAGAGCAGCGCGACGCGCGGGCGGCCGGCCGCGGGGCGGGTCGCCTCCCGCTTCAGCCGCTTGACGACGTCCTGACGGTTGGTGAAGTCCCGGGAGGCGGGCGGCATCGCGCCCCCGGCGGAGGGCGCCGCCTGCGGGCGCTCGGCGAAGCCCGCCAGGAGGAGCGCCCACTCGTCGGCGCCGCGCCGGTCGTCGCCCAGGCGCGCGTGGAGGTGGCCGGCCAGGGCCCGTACGTCTTCGGGGCAGGCGGGCAGCGGGGTCTCCCGCCCCATGGTCCGCCGCGCCAGCGAGCCGGTGGAGAGCAGCAGTTGCTTGCCCATCTCCCCGGCGGCCCCGTTCCCCACGGCGGTGAGAAACGCGGTGAGCGCACTGAGCGCCACGACCTCCAGCATGCCGGCCCCTCCCGTGATCCCCGTGTGACGCCCGTTCCCGCCCTGGCCGGACCCTATCGCCGCGACGACGGCCGGAGGAATCATTCAGGTCACACCGTTCCCGGCGCGTGCCCGGTCCGCGTCGCCGCCGCCGAGGTGTTCGCCCGGGACTTCCTCAGGCGCCGCCGAGCCAGCTCGTGGCGTCCAGGCGGTAGGCGGTTTCCGGCGGTACGACGGTGCGCAGGGCCGCCTCCAGGTCACGGACGCGGTCGGCGCCGAGGGTCGCGGCCCATTGCGCGCGCAGTTCGCCGAAAATCGCGGCCGAGCGGGCCAGGGCGTCGTAGCCGTGCGGGGTGAGGCGCACGAGCTTGCGGCGGGCGTCGGCGGGATCGTCGGCCCGTTCGGCGTAGCCGAGGGCGAGGAGGCGGTCGACGGTCTTTCCGGCCGCCTGCTTGGAGACGCCGAGCCGGCGCCCGAGGTCACTGGCGGTCGCCCCCTGGGCACCGATGGCCTGCATGGCGAAGCCGTACGCGGGGCGTAGGCCGGGATGGCCCTCCGTGGCGAGGCGGGCGTGCAGGTGGTCGATCAGCGTGCGGAAGCCGCCGAACAGCAGGAACGGCAGCTCGTACGCGGGGCCCTCGGGCTCCCCCTTGCCGATATCGACAACCTGGTTTACGTTCTTCTCAGCGGAATGGTCAACCATGTTGTCCATCTTAGGCCACCCGCTTCCCTGAGCCCATCCCACCATCCTCATCCTCATCAGGAGTTCCCTTGTCCACCACCGACATGGCCGCCCGCACCACCCACGCCGTCGCCCTGCTCAAGGAGTCCCCGCACACCCTCGACGGCTTCCTGAAACTCAGCGAGATCTTCGAGTCCACCACCCTGGACGCGCACTCCCGCGAAACCGTCATCCTGACCGTCGCCTCCCGCAACCAGTGCCACCTGTGCGTCGACATGCACGAGGCGAAGCTCGCCTCCCTGGGCCCGGCCCCCGACCCGGAACGGCTGCGGGCCGTATGGGAGTTCACCCTCCAGGTGCTCGCCTCGTCGGGCGCGGTGAGCGACGCGGAGCTGCGGGCGTTCGAGGAGGCCGGCCACACGCGCCAGAACGCCCTGGAGGTGGTCCTCGGCATCGGCACGTACACGGTCTCGACGTTCGCGAACCGGCTCACCCGAGCCGCCTGACGCACGGCTGCCGCACGGCGGCGTGGGATCCGGGGGGTTTACGGGGCGCGGCGCGGAGCACAAGAGCGATTACGACCAAGCCGGTTCCAAACGAGGAGGTCCCCATGTCGGGTACTGAGAAGGCCAAGGCGCAGACCGAGCAGGCCAAGGGCAAGCTCAAGGAGGCCGCGGGCCGGACCGTCGGCAACGAGCGCATGGCCGCCGACGGCAAGGCCGATGAGGCCAAGGGCAAGGCCCGCGAGGCCAAGGAGGACACCAAGGACGCTTTCCGTCCCTGAGTGACCTGACAGTCCCCCATGAACGGCTGGACCCCGACCCCCTCCCCCCGGGTCGGGGTCCAGCCGCGTCCGCCGACGGTCGACTGTCCCGCTCGCCGTGGCCCCGGTGTGCGGGCCAGGCGGGCCGGGTGTTTTCGTAGCCGGGTGTCTTCGTCGAGCGGCGTGTTCCGGCCGGGGCGATCGCGGTGGCGGCGTAACGTGCGGCGGGCCAGAACACGCCACCGTGCAGCGAGGAGCCCCCACGGTCATGCCGAGCAACCAGGAGGGCGTGGGCGGCGGGCTCGACGTGGTGGTCGTGGGGGCGGGAGCCGCCGGGCTGGCCTGCGCCGCGGATCTCCTCGCGGCGGGCCTGCGCGTGAGGCTGCTGGAGGCTTCGGACGCCGTCGGCGGCCGGATCCGTACCGACCGGGTCTCCGGGTTCACGGTCGACCGCGGGTTCCAGGTGTTCAACACCTCCTATCCGCAGGTCAAACGCCGTCTCGACCTGCGCTCCCTGCGGCTGCGGGCCTTCACCCCCGGGATGCTGGTCCACACGGACGGCCGGTTGCGCCGCGTCACCGATCCCACGCGCCGCCCGGCGGCTGCCCGGGACCTGCTGCCCGGCCGGCTGTTCTCCGCCCGCGATCTGGCGGCCCTGGCCGTCCTCTCGGCCCGCGACATGTTCGGACCGGCCGGCGCGGGGCGGACGCGGCCCGACACCACCACGCGCGCTGGGCTGGCCGAGGCCGGTTTCTCACCCCGCGCCGTGGAGACGTTCTTCCGGCCGTTCCTGTCCGGGATCTTCCTGGAGGACGAGCTCCACACCTCCGCCCGCTTCTTCCACCTGGTCTGGCGCAGCATGCTGCGCGGCACGCTGTGCCTGCCGTCCCGGGGCATCGGCGCCGTCCCGGCCCAGCTCGCGACCGCCCTCCCCGACGGAGTCCTCGCCACCGGCAGCCCGGTCACGGCGCTCACCGCCGACGGCGTGGCCCTGGCCGGCGCCGGCGAGCTCGCCGCCCGGGCGGTGGTCGTCGCTGCCGGGCCCAGAGCGGCGGCGCGGCTCCTGCCCGGGCTGGACGTCCCGGCCGGCCGCACCGTCACCACGCTCTACCACGCGGCGGAGCGCTCCCCGCTGCCCGAACCGACCCTGGTGATCGACGGCCGGCGGCGCTTCCTGAACTCCTGCGTCCTGACCGAGGTCCACCGGGGATACGCCGAGGACGGACGGGCGCTGGTGTCCACCTCGGTGCTGGGCGCACCCGACCCGGCGCGGGAAGCGGCCGTCCTCGCCGCGCTCGGAGAGGTGTACGGGGCGGACACCGCCACCTGGCAGCCCGTCCACCGGGTGACCGTCCACGACGCGCTGCCCGCCATGCCCCCGCCGCTCACCCTGTCGCGTACCACCCGCTTCGCCCCGGGCCGGTACGTCTGCGGGGACCACCGGGCCACCGGTTCCCTCCAGGGCGCGCTCGCCTCCGGTGCCCGGGCGGCACGGGAGGTCCTCGCCGATCTGCGGGGGTGACGCTGCGATCGGCGGTGTTAGATTGTCCGGCGGCCCGGTCCTGGGGCCCCGGACGAGATGCGCCGTACCCGGTTACGCACGACGACGCGCCAGGCACCTTCCCCACCGGCGGGCGCCGAAGCGCTGTCCGGTCCCGGGCGGTGTTCCCTCGTTCCATGGATGGGCCGACACATGACCGCGCACCCCGAACGCGCCCGTACCGGACACATGGTGACCGACGCCGGGCACCTCCTACCGCCGGAGCCGGCGGGGCCGGGACCCGTCGGAGCCCTCCCGGCGGCGGGCGGACCGGGCATCCCGGTGCCCGAGCGGGGCGCGTGGCTGCGGCGCGGCATCAGCCGTGACGGCGGGCCGCTGGTGGAAGACCGCGAGGTGGTGTGGCTCCAGGTGGGCCCGTTCTTCGCCGACAGCCGGGGCTTCGCGGGCATGACGTCCTTCGACGGCGCGGCCGTACGCTTCCACCACCTGACGGGCGAGCCGGGTGAGGACACCGGCTCCTTCCGGTGGGAGGGCGCGGATCTCGTCGAGTGGGGCACCAACACCGACGGCAGCACCTTCCTGGAGGTCTGGACCCCCCTGCCCGCCACCGACGGCGACACCGGCTCATGGACCGGCCCGAACCACCACGTGGTCCGCGTCGGCCGCCATGTCGTCCACGTCGATGCCGGGGCGGGGGCGTACTGGCGGTTGTGACGTGGCTCAGTCACGGCGGTGCCCCGGCATCGGGCCCCAGCGAGCGGTAACCCGCAGTGGCTTGACTGGTCGGGGAGCCCGGCGCCCAGCCCCGGCCGGGCTCGTCTTTCGCACACGACGCCTGGCCGGGCAGGCCGGAACTCCGGGAGCGGGACGGGCGCGCCGACGCCCTTCCCCCCTTTTCCTCCCGAACCGATCGTCCTCTACGCCCGTGTGGCGATCGAAGGCATCCGCCCCGGCCGCACCTTCACCGCATCCGGCTGGGACTGACCGACGTACCGTTTCCCGAACAGCGAGAGGATTCGTCCGTGGTTGATCCCATCGTGCCGCCCGCCCCTGCCGAACCTGATGCGAGGAACGGGCCGGGGCCCCTCTCCTCCAGCGCGCACAAGACGGAGCCGTGCGGGAGAACGGCGGGCCCACCCCGCCGCCAGGGCCGGTACACGGTGCCCGTCGACGTCCACCTCATCCTGCGCCGTGAGGGCGACAGGGGCCCGGAGGTGCTGCTGTCCCGCCGGGCGGGGCCGGTGTACGCGTCCGGTCTGTGGCATCTCCCGTCCGGGCACCTCGACCCGGACGAGGACATGGTCGAGGCCGTCATCCGGGAAGCCCGCGAGGAAACGGGCGTGTCCATCCGGGTGGAGGACGTGACCGCGGCGGTCACCGTCCACCACCGCCCGCCGACGGGTTCCCGATCCCGCCTCGGCATCTTCTTCGAGGTGCGCCGGTGGTCGGGCCGGCCCCAGGTCATGGAGCCGGACCGGTGCGACGGCATGGGGTGGTACGCGCTGGACGCCCTGCCGGGGCCGATGGTCGCGTACTGCCGGGCCGGGCTGGACGCCTACCGGGCCGGCCTGCCCGCCGCCGTGCATTTCCAGCAGCCCGGTGACGCCGTCGAGTACGGCCAGGAGGGCCCCGACCGCACCCGCCTGCTGGCCGGACCGCCCACCGACGGCATCCATCTGCCGTACCGGCTCCGGGTGTTCGCCGAGCAGGCCGTCGGCCGGATCGCGCAGGCCACGGAGGTGTCCTGGGTGCGCGCCGGCAGCCGGGTGTGGCGGCTCACCGGACCCGACGACGGGGGCACCTGGTACCTGAAACGGCACCGCGGGCCGACGTTCCACAACCGGGAAGTGGCCGCGTACCGGTCGTGGGTGCCGACGCTCGGGCCGCGGGCCCCTCGCCTCGTCGCGGCCGACTCCGAGGCGCGGGCCGTCGTACTCACCGCGCTGTCCGGGCGCCCGGTGCACGGGATGGTCCTCGGCGCCGCCGACGAGACGCGCATCCAGCACGGGCTGGGCCGGCTCGTCAGTGCCCTCCACGGCGCCGCACCCGCGCGGCCCGCCGGCTCCGCACGGGAGGCCGACATGGTCGCGCTCCATCTGGAACGCGCCCGTCCGTACCTGGCCGACGGGGACGAGGCCCTGGTCCGCGCCCTGGTCAGCGCGTACGCGGACCTCCCACGGCCCTCGCTCGTACCCGCCCACGGGGACCTGCAGTACCGCAACGTCCTGCTCGGCGAGGACGGCGGCCCGCAGCTGTTCGACTTCGAGCGGTCCGAGTACCAGACCGCGACCCGGGACCTGGCGCGGCTGAGCGACACCTGGACCGGCCGTCCGGACCTGCGTTCCGCGTTCCTGGAGGGGTACGGCAGGCCCCTCACCCCCGTCGAGGAGGTGCGCCTGGACTGCGAGGCCGCCTTCGACGCCGTCTCCGGCATCGCCTACGGCACCCGCCACGACGACCCCGAGGTGACCGAACGCGGCCACCGCACCCTGCGCCGGCTCCACGCCACCCACCGCCCATGAATCCGTGGGCCCCACCGGGCCCCTATAGGAAGGAAACCCCCGTGCCCTTACCCCGCCGTGGCTGCCCGGCCGATGCCGCCGCCGACAGGAAGTGGCTCCCTCCTGAGCAGTTCGCCGCGACGCTGCCGAAGGCCACGGTCTTCGGAGCGGTGTTCTTCACCGATGAGCACGACCGGCCCGTCCAGCTCCGCGCCACCTCCTCCCACGCCCACCCCTGGCAGTGGCCAGGCGGCGTGGCCGAGCCCGGCGAGCGCCCCTGGGAGACCGCCGTACGCGAGTGCCGGGAGGAGACCGGCATCCATCTGGCGGGACCCGCACGCCTCCTGGCCACGGTGTTCGGGCTGCCGGGCAAGGCCTGGCCGCTGGCCACCGTCGGCTTCGTCTTCGACGGCGGCCGGCTCCCGCCCGGGCAGCTGTCCGCGATCGCGCTGGACCCCGCCGAACACGACCAGGTGCGCGCCCTGACCGTGCCCGAGTGGCGGGAGCTGATGCCGGCACGGGACCACGCCCGGCTCGAAGCCGTCATGGCCGCTCGTGACGCCGGGGTCCCCGCGTACTTCGACACCTGGGACTGGGAGGCGTAAACGACCGCCGCCCTGATGCCCGGCCCGCGGGTTGCCGCGATGCCGGCGGCTGTCATCGGCGAGCCCCTCGCGGACGGCCCGGAGCCGGGCGAGGCGTCCGAGTCCGGCGCGGTACGCGAACTCGCCGTCGCTTCTGCAGCACCACATACCCGCCTGGCCGAAGCCGGGTTCGCCAACTCCGTCGGCACCTACCGGCTCCGGGCGGCACACCAGCATCCGGCCTGCCAGGACCTGAGCCCGGCCAACTGCCCGCCCGCCGCCCAGGCCGTGGACCGGATGCTGGCCGTCACTCTCCAGCAGCAGACCACCAAGGCCGGCCTGCACCACTTCGCCGAGAGCGTCCAGCGCGAGACCAAGACCTGGGCGGAGGGCCGATGACCGCGAACCTCCCGCCGCAGCCCGTACCGGCGGCTGCACCCGAGGCGGACGAGTTGCTCCAGGACGTCGACGGCGTCGTCGTAGACCGGACGGCACCGTCGTCGACAACGCCGAGATCCGGCTGAGCGCGCTCCAGCAGGCTCTCGCCCCGTACGGCGTGGACGTCGACCCGCAGTGGTACGCCCTGATCTGCGGGCTTCCCGTCCGCGACGTCATCACCCGCCCCGCGGGCCCGCGCACGCTCCCGGTCGAGGAGATCGCGCGTCCTCTCCGAGGCCGGGTTCACGGTGCACGGGACGTTCGGCGGGTAGGGCGGCAACCCCCTCACCGGAGACAGCACGCGATGCGTCGTCGTCGCCCGCCGGACATGACCGGCCCGGCCCAGGCCCCGGGGCGGAACAGGGTGCCGTCAGTCGAACAGCGAGCCCTGCACCACCCGCCGGGACAGGGCCACATCCCCGCCCGCGACACGGACCTCGGCGATTCGGCCAAAGGCACGCCTGGGCAGACCCGTTGCGCCGAACGGGTCCATGCATTCTCCACGCGCCGCCATCCGCTCTATCCCGGGAAATCCGGAGCGACTGAAATACACCAGTTCGATACCTCGGCCGGCTCGTTGAGCCTCACGGACCAGCCGTGACCGACAGACCGGGGGAGCAGCTTGAGCACCGGCAGCACAGCCCACAGCCGCGCAGCAGAGCAAGGGCGTACCGGAGGTGAGGCCTCCGGGGCGCGGAACATCAGCCTGCCGCCTCTTCGCAGGATTCGTCCCAGCGCCGACATCGGTGCCCGAGGCACCACACAGCCGGATTTGGGGTGGGGGGAATGAACCAGCACGAGGAGCAGGCTCCTGAGGTCTCCGAAGCGGCGACCGTGTCGGATTCGGAACGGCTGCTGTTCGGCGGGGAGCTGGCGTACGACGTCGGGTGGGACCAGCATGAAGGCGCCTGGCTGAAGCTCGGCCTGTGGACGATGGCCAAGGGCCTGCCCCGGATGGTGGGTACCGGACTTCGGCTCGCGCACGTCGCCGACGCCCGCGCCCTGCGTGTGGTCCTGGGCGCTGAAGTGGGGCGCGGAATCGTGCAAGCCGCCGGGCTTGTCGCGGTCAACGGTGTCCTGGGGCACATCCTGGCCGGAGGCGGGACACGGGAGCGTCTGACCAGCGCGTTTCCGGCGCTCATCGTTGTGGCGGTCGCGGCGCTGGCGGGTTCGCTGCTGCGGTCCGCGTCCACGGCCGCCACCGGTGAGCTGGAGCCCAAGGTCCAGCGGGTGGCCACCGAGCAGTACCTGGGGCTGGTGCACCGGGTGGAGCTCGCCGCGATCGAGGACGACGAGTTCCACCGGCTGCTGGACGCCGCCCGCTACGGGGCGGACTCCGCCCGTCGCATGATCCGGTACTGCACCAACACCCTGAACTCCGGAATCTCCCTGGTCGCGGCGGCCGGCGTGCTCACCGTGCTTCACCCCGCACTCCTGCCGCTGCTCGTGCTGATGACCCTGCCCAGCGGGTGGCGGTCGCTGAAGATCTCCCGGCAGCGCTACATCTCCTTCCACACCTTCGTCCAGCACGCCCGCGCCGGACACCTCCTGGGTCAGCTCCTGACCCAACGGGAGGCGGCCGCCGAGGTCCGCGTCCACGAGGTCGGGCCCTTCCTCCTCTCGCACTTCCGGGAGATGGCCGAGACCAGCGAGCGCGAGCAGACCCGCCTGGCCCGCAGCGCCGCGAAGATCGGCCTCATCGCCGACGGCGCCTCCGGCGCCGCCACCCTGCTCACCTACGGGGCGCTGGGGCTGCTGCTGTGGAGCGGCCGGATGGACCTCGCGGTCGCCGGCACGGCGGTCCTGGCCATCCGTACGGGGTCCTCGAGCCTGGACGGCCTGGTCGTGCAGATGGCCGACCTGCACCAGGAGTCCCTGTTCGTCGCCGACTTCGAGCGGCTGTGCGTGGAGGCGAAGGCGCGGGCCATCCCGGAGAGCGGCGAGGACCTGCCCGAGCAGGTGCGGGAAGTCCGGTTCGAGAAGGTCACGTTCACCTATCCGGGCAGCGGGGACCAGGTACCCGAGCCCACGCTGCGGGAGGTGTCGCTGTGCTTCCCCATGGGCAAGGTCATCGCCCTGGTCGGGGCGAACGGCTCGGGCAAGTCCACCGTCGTCAAACTCCTGGCCGGTCTCCACCAGCCGGACCCGGGCGGAGGGACGATCTGGTGGGACGACGTGGACGCGGCCGTGGCCGACCGAAAGCAGATCTTCGCCCGCGTCGGGCTGATGTCACAGTCCTTCTTCCGGTGGCCCTTCACCGTACGCGTCAACATCGGCATCGGTGATCCGACCCTCCCCATCGACGACCAGGCCGTGCGGGAGGCCGCGGGGTTCTCCGGCGCCGACCGGTTCATCGCGGGCCTGCGCCGGGAGCTCTCCACCCTGCTCGGCCGCGGCTACCGGGGCGGGCAGGAAGCCTCCGGCGGGGAATGGCAGATGATCGGGATCGCCCGCGCCTGGTACAAGCGTGCGCAGATCCTGGTGGTCGACGAGCCGACGAGTGCCCTCGACGCGGTCGCTGAGCAGCGGGTCTTCGACCAGATCCGCGATCTGGCCGCCGCAGGTCAGACGGTCGTACTGATCACCCACCGCCTGCACTCCGTGCGCCACGCGGACCTCATCCACGTCATGAAAGACGGGCGGCTCGCTGAGTCCGGGACCTTCTCCGAGCTCATGGACGAGACCGCCGGTACGGGCACCGGGGACTTCCGGACCGCGTACCGGATCCAGGCCGCGGCGTTCGCAGACAGCATTCCCGGCCCGCGTCTGGCCGCCGACACCAGCACGAAGGAACTCTCATAAGTGTCGTGCTGCAAGACCGAACCGGCTCAAGCTCCGATGTTCTGGAGGGCTCCCAGAATCGGGGTACCCGGGCGTCGCGATGGCAGGCGCTCGGGATGCCGGAAGGCTCCACAATGGCCGCCACTGCAACGGTGCCGCTTCCTCTCGTCGACGGGCACCACCCCCTCTACCGCGCTCGCTTCGGGTTCCCCACGCGGTTCCAGACCCCCGACGGCACCGACGTGACCGATGCTTTCGGATGCGTCGCTCTACCGCGCAAGGCGCACCGCGAGCACTGCGCCGCCCACGAATTTCGTGGTGGTCTTCGACGCAGAGGACGGCTCCACCACGCCCGTCGGCGCCCCCTTCCCGACCCGGAGGAGTTCCACGTGACCGCCCTGTCCACCGAACCCCACGGCACCGCGGCCCTGTTGGTCAACTCCGCCGGTGAGTACCTGCTGCATCTGCGGGATGCCAACAAGCCGTACATCTGCGACCCGGGCACCTGGTCCATCCCCGGCGGAGACCGCGAAGGCGAGGAGACCTGCCGCCAGGCGGTAGAGCGCGAACTCTTCGAGGAGACGGGCCTGAGGGTGCCGCTGGAGCCGCTCACCATCGTCGACTCGCACGGCCCCACCGGAGCCAAGGGGCGGATCCAGGTGTACGTCGGCTCCTGGGACGGCGACGACAGCACGCTGCCGTGCCCCGAAGGGATCATGTTCAAGTGGTTTCCCGCAGCGACCACGGCCTGGCTGACGATGTGCCCGTGGGCGGCCGAGGCCATCGCTTTGCACCAGAGGACCGCTCCCGTTCCGGCCCCCCGGCCGGCGAGCCTTCGGGCCCGGGCGGGCGACGGCCGGCCCCGTCTCAACGTCATCGGCGTTCACCTCTACCTCCAGCGCGAAGACGGCATGATCCTCCTCGGGCTGCGCCACCCCGACAGCGCTTTCGCCGGCGGCACCTGGCACTTCCTCGCCGGTCATCTCGAAACCGAAGCCGCGGTCGCCGGACTGATCCGCGAGGCAGAAGAAGAGGCGGGCCTGGTCATCGCGCCCCAGGACCTCGACCTGGTCCACACGGTGCACATGCTCGACGAGGACGGTGACGATCAGCCCCGTCTCCAGCTGGTCTTCCGGGCCCGCACATGGTCGGGGACCCCGGAGGCCCGAAAGCCGGACCGGTGCCTGGAATGGGGCTGGCACGACCCGGCCCGGCTTCCCGAGCCCCTCGTCCCGTACACGCGGGCCGCGATCGAGGCGATCGGCCAATGTCGCGCCTACACCGAACTGGGCTGGGCGTAGCCGCGAGTCAAGGAGACAACGTGCACGATCAGCCGGTCGCCGACGCCACCATCCCGCACCCCAGCACCGAGCTGCCGCCCGACCCGGTGAGCGGGTTCTGGTGCGCCCTGAACTTCCTCCACCCGGGCCTGGTGCGTCACGGGGGCGCTGATCACCTGGTCATCGGGGCGCCCGCGTGCGGCTCCTGGGCCGCCGCCCGCCGAACGCACGGTGGTCGCGCACGCGGTCGCGGCGGAGGACTTCACCCCGGTCACCCCCGGCGACCAGGCCGATCTGATCACGATCTGCCGGCCCTTCCACTGGATGAACAGGCCTGCGGTCCTGGCCGTCGCAGACCGGGTGGCCACGCCGAAGGCCGCTGTCGCGATCATGGGCGATGGCAGCCTCTGGACCCATGACGCGGAATGGAGCTCCGCGCTGAAGGACCTCATCCGCTCCGAGCTCGGTACAGACCGCCGCGCCGGAACCACCGGCACCTACAACGAGCCCGGCCGCCGCTACGAGGACGACCTGGCCCAGTCACCGTTCAGCGCGGTCACCGCTCACCGATTCCTCCTCACCCGGACCTGGACGCCGCAGAGCGTGGTCGGCTACCTGCGCTCCACCAGCTTCGCGCGGGCCGACCTGTTCACCGACCACGTCCGCTTCGAGAACCAGGCCCGCGCCCTGCTCGAAGAGCGCGCCCAGGACGGCCTGCTGCACGAAGAGTTCGTCTTCACCGTGCTCCTCGCCCGCCGGCCAGGGGCCGCACAGTGAGCGGCGGGCCGCAGCACACGTGCCGGTCGATGTCCACCTGATCCTGCGCCGGGACGGTGCGACGGGACCGGAGGGGCCGTCACACCGCTCTGTTGTACGGGCCGACCGACCCGCACCCCGGCCTGACCTCCGTGAAGACCACGCTGAAGGAGCACCCCGCCCATGAGCACCCCGCCCACCATGCAGGCCTGGCACGACCACTACGACCGCGGCATGGACTTCAAACCGCTGACCGACGACGAGAAGGCCCTCCTCCAACAGCACTTGTCGCTGTCCGACGGCGAGCATGGCGCCCGTGCGCTGGATGTGGCCTGTGGGACGGGCGAGGTGGCACGGCTGCTGGCCGCAGCCGGGTACCGGGTCGACGCGGTGGACTGGGCCGACGCCGCCCTCGACCGCGCTGAAGCCACGAACGCGGAGGCGACCGCGATCAGCTATCACCGGCTCGACGTCACCGGCGGTGATCTCGCCGCCCTCGCCGTCGACGGCGGGTACCGGGTCATCACCATGCGGCGCGCCCTGGCGCACCTGCCCGACCGGACCCGCACTGTCGCCGAACTCGCCGTCCTCCTCACGCCGGACGGCACCCTGTGCGTGATCACCCCGCATGCCGACCGGCACCCGGCCAAGCTCCGTTCGATCTGCCTGGATGACACCGAGATCGACCTGCTGTGCGATGCCTGGGACCACGCCGAGCGCATCGAGGCCGGCGGGTCCACGGCCTTGCTGCTGCGCGGGCCGAAGGCCGCGGCCGTGGTCTACGAGGAGAAGCGGACACCGAAGGCGGCCGCGATGGCAGGCGTCGCGGTCGTCGTCACCAACACCCGAGGGCAGCTCCTCCTCGGCTGGAACAACGCGCGCACCATGTGGGAGCTGCCGGCCGGGAAGGTCGAGCCTGGAGAGCCCTTCCAGGTCACGGCGGTGCGGGAGCTGGAAGAGGAGTCCGGGCTGGTGACCGCTGCGGATGCGGTGCTGCTGCTCGGCACCCTGTGCGACGCCACGGTCGGCGGGTTCACGCGCGTCACCGAGGTCGCCAGGGTCACCGATTTCACCGGCGAGCCGACGGTTCGGGAGCCCGATCTGTCCCGTTGGGAGTGGCACAACCTGTCCGACCTGCGGAGCCTGCCGCAACCCCTGTTCACGGCCAGCGCCCAGGCCGTGAACGTCGTCTGGCCCGGCCTGCTGCCCGACGTACCGGCCGCGCACCACACCCCACGCCCGGCCGGAGACATCTCGCTCGGGTTCGGGGAGCCGGCGAGCGCCCGGCGGCTGCGCGAGCGGCTCGCCCAGGATCTGTCCGACGCCGGATGGGCCGACACCGACGAACTCCGGCGGGTTTTCGCGACCGTGCCCCGGCACGCCTTCCTGCCCGAGCAGCCTCTTGACCGGGCGTACGCGAACGAGGCCGTGGTGACCGTCTTCGACGAGACGAGCGGCCGGTCGATGAGCTCCGTGTCCCAGCCCGAGATGCAGGCCGTCATGCTCCGCCAGGCCGGACCGGCCGGGATTCGGCGGGGAGACCGGGTGCTGGAGATCGGGGGCGGCGGCTACAACGCGTGCCTGGCCGCCGAACTGGTCGGCCCGACCGGGTCGGTGCTCTGCATGGAGATCGACCCCTACGTCCATGCCCGCACGGTGCACTTCCTGACCGAGACCGGTTACGCGGACCGTGTCAGGGCCGTCCTCGGCGACGGCACCCACGGGGCTCCCGCCCCGCTCGTTCCGGCGGAAGGCTTCGACGCGATCATGGTGACGGTCGCCGCGAACGACATCCCGGCCCCCTGGCGCGACCAGCTCCGTGAAGGCGGACGTCTGGTCCTGCCGCTGCGGATCGGCGGGTTCACCCGAGCGGTCGGGTTCCGCAAGTGGGCCGGGGCGCTGCACTCGGACGGCATCAGCGTCTGCGGATTCGTTCCGATGCAGGGTGACGGGCGGTGGGACGAGACACCGGACCCGATCGGGCAGAGCGGCTACGGGATCCGCTGGGAGGACACCTCGCCGGCCCCGCTCGACGGCCTTGACCGAGCCCTCACCGCCGCGGGGGCCGACGTGCGGACCGGGGTGAGCGTCGTCGAGAACGAGTCCTTCGAGGACCTCCAGCTCTGGCTGGCGACATCCGTGCCCGGATTCTGCCGGCTGACCGGGGACCGCGAGCAACCCGGCCTCCTCCGCCTGCCCAAGTACATGGACGCCATGGCGATGGTGTCCGGCGGGTCCCTGGCCTGCGTGGTGGTCGAGCGCCTCGAACAGCGGACGGAGCACGGCGGCATGCCCCCGTGGGAGTTCCGCGTCCAGGGCTTCGGACTCGATGGCAAGGCCGCCGCCGACACCCTGGCCGACGCCGTCCGGGCGTGGGACCGGCACCTACGCGGACGTGCCACCCCCGCGTTGACGGTACTGCCCGCGGACACGCCCGACAGCTTCCTCCCCGCCGGCCATGTCATCGAGAAGCCGACGGTGCGCATCGTGACCAGCTGGCCCGGGCGTGACGGCGCCCCCGGCGGAGGCCTTGGGCAGGGCACGGTCGAGGAAGGCGGCATCGCACGGTGATCATCTGGGTCAACGGGGCGTTCGGAGTCGGCAAGTCGACGTTGGCCGCCGGGCTCCGTGCTGCGTTGAGGGGATCGGTCGTAACGGACCCGGAGGGCGTCGGCGCCCTCCTTCGTCCGAGCCTGGCCGGCCACCCCCGCAGGATGCGCGATTACCAGGACTACCCCGCCTGGCGGCGCCTGAGCGCGAGGGAGATGTTCGAGCCGCTCGCCGAACTGGGGACCTTCCACCACGTGGTTCTCCACGCCGGCCCTGACCTGCTCGAAGCCCGGATCGCGGCCGGCCGCGAGTACCCGGGCGACGACACGCGCAGCGAGGCGGTCCGTGCCCACCGGCGACGGCGAGCCTGCGACCACCGGCAAGCCGAATCCGGCTGGCTGCGCCGCACGGCGTCGCAGAATGTCGATACCAGCGACCTCGCCCCCGGGCACACCCTCCAAGCAGTACTCGCATGCCTCCCGCTTTCCCCTGGCAAGCCGTGATCAGACCGGAGATTCGCACCGTGACCAGTCCTGTAGCCTCCCGTACGTTCCGGCTCGGGACCCGCCCGAGCCCCATGGCGATGGAGCAGACCGGCCGCTTCGCCGATGCCTTCCGCACCCGTCACCCCGGCATCGCCCTCGACGTCCACGAGATCGTCAGCGAGGGTGACGCGCACCGCGGTCCTCTCTCCGAACTCGGAGGGAAGGGTGCTTTCACCCGCCGGGGTGACGCGTACCTGCTGGAGGGCCGTGTCGATGCCACCATCGCCTGTGCCAAGGACGTCCCCGGCCCCCACGACCGGGCCCCCGGGATCACGGTCGGCGCGGTCCTGCCCCGCGAGGACGTCCGCGATGTCCTGGTCCTGCCCGCCGGGCACCCGCCCGCCACCCTGGACGACCTGCCGCCCGGCACCCGCGTCGGCACCAGCGCACCCCGCCGGGCCGCCCTCCTCAAGGCCCTCCACCCGAAACTGATCCCCGTACCGATCCGCGGCAACGCCGACACCCGGATGCATGCGCTCGACGCCGGGACCCTGGGCGCGGACGTGATGATCGCCGCCCTGGCCGGGCTGCGCCGACTCGGCCTCGCCGACCGGGCCTCACAAATCCTGGACCCCACCCTGTGGTTGCCGGCTGCGGGCGCCGGGATCGTCGTCATCGAGCACCGCTCCGACGACCGGACCACCGGAAGGCTCCTCGCCCCGCTCACCCACGCCCCCACCCACGCCCGCCTGGACGCCGAGCGGGCCGTCCTCGCCGGGCTCGGCGGGGGCTGCCTCACCGCGGCTTCCGCCCACGCCACCCTCGCCGCGAACGGCCGCGTCACCGTCCACGCGGCCGTCCTCGACCCGTCCGGTGGCCCCGCCCTGCGCACCGAGACCTCGGGCCCTGCCGGACAGGCGGCTGAGATCGGCCACGCCTCCGCCCACGCGCTCCTGGATGCGGGCGCGGCCCGCCTCCTCGCCGTCACCCCCGAATAGCGCATCCGAAGACTCGCCCCGAAGCAGCAGCACGCTTGGCCCAAGGCCGCCGGAAGCCAGTCCGGGTTTCCCCTACTGCGGAGCTCATCCCATCCGAAACCCCCTCCTCATCACCATCACCGGCGCCCCTGGATCCGGGAAGTCCACCCTCGCCCGGGCACTCGCCGCCGAGCTGGGTTGCCCCGCCGTCCTGCGCGACGAGATCAAGCAGGGGATGGCGGCGAACGTCGAGATCCCACAAGTGGACACCGACCGCCTCAACGCCGCTGTCCTGGAAGCCTTCTTCGGTGCACTGGGCGTCCTGCTCCGGGCGCAGGTCACCGTGGTCGCCGAGGCCGCCTTCCAGGACCGTCTCCGGCGGCCCGGTCTGGACTCCGCTGACCATCCCACCCTCCTCCGCGCGCAGCTCCGAGAAAGGTCCACCCATGACGCCCTCCCCCGTGCCGTCCCTCCTGGCAGTTCTGGCACACCCCGACGATGAAGTCCTGCTCGCCGGCGGTGTCCTCGCCCAGTACGCGGCCGCGGGCGCGGCGACCGCGGTGGTCACCGCCACCTGGGCTCCCGACAGCCACCGGGCCGCTGAGCTCGCCGACGCGCTCGCGATCCTGGGAGCCGGGAAGCCCCGGATGCTCGGGTACGCCGACGCCCGGGTTCCCCACTCCGCTCCCGGACGGCCCCGCCTGTGCGACGCCCCGCTCGACGAGGTGATCGGACTGCTCGTCGGCCACATCCGCGAGCTGAAGCCGACCATCGTGATCACACACGACCAGTACGGCCAGCTCACGGGACACGCCGACCACACTCACACCCACCGAGTGACCCAGCTCGCCGTCCACGCCGCCGGCCTCCCCCACCTCTACCCCTACGCTGGTGAACCCTGGAAGCCCTCCGCCCTGTATGCGGGAACTCACCCGGACTCCGGCATCGGTGACCTCGGCCCCCTCCTCCAACGTGTCGGCAAGACGGTCCGCAGCGCGCCCGATGCGCAGGTGACAGCACGCGTCGACGTGAGCCCCTTCGTGGCGACGAAATGGGCAGCTCTCCTCGCGCACCGGAGCCAGACCGAAGGCCCGCGTGCCCTGCCGGCTCTGCTGTCCGGCCTCACGGACGACGCCCGGCACCGGATCCTGGCCACCGAGTGGTACACCCGCCTGGACAGCGGACCCGTACCCGGTCCCGTACAGGACAGCCTCACCCCGCCCGTGCCGGAACCAGACGCCCTGTGGGGCACGATCGGCCGGCTCAGCGAGTTCTTCACCGGCCTGGACACCGAACGCGGGATGACCCCGGAGCAGCAGTGGACGCTCCAGGTCCTCAAACTCACCGAGGAGGTCGGCGAATCAGCGCAGGCCGTGGTCGGTGCCTGGGGAACGAACCCCAGGAAGGAGCGGAGCACCTGGCGGAACGTGCAGGAAGAGGTCGCCGATACGGCCATCACGAGCCTGGTCACCTTGCACCGGATGCTCGGAGCCCAGGCCCCCGGCTTCCTGTTGGACGTGCTCGCCCAGAAGTCCGCAAGGTTCCTCCCTCCGGCCGGCACTGGAGGGGACCGGTGAACGGCGTAGTACGGGGAGACTGCTCCAGAGCGGTCGCGCATCCGCTGCGATTCACCGACACCCCCCGGTCGTATTTCTCCTGGCAGGGCTCACCGGCTCAGGCGGACGGCGGAGGAGACCCCGGTGATCCTCGACAACCTCGTTCGCGGGCGCAGGGAGTTCACCGAGGGGCGGACCTTTTACGAGGGCGACATCGCGAACGGCGCACTGGTCGACCGGATTTTCTCGGAGCACCCGGATGTCTCGGCCGTGGTGCACTGCGCCGCCTTGATCGTCGTCCCGGAGTCGGTCGCGGACCCGATCGGCTACTACGAGGCGAACGTCAGCAAAAGCCTGTCCTTCGTCAGCCACCTTCACCGCAACGGCTGCGACCGCATCGTATTCAGCTCGTCGGCCTCCATCTACCAGGCCGATGACGGCTCCCCCGTCAACGAGAACTCGCCGCTGGCGCCGCAGAGCCCCTACGCACGGACCAAGGCCGTGTGCGAGCAGATGTTCACCGACATCGCCGCGGCCGGGCCGCGGGTTCTGTCGCTGCGGTACTTCACAACCCCGTCGGCGCCGACCCTCAGCTGCGTACTGGCCTCCAGCTCAAGCGGCCCAGCCACGCGTTGGGCGTGCTCATCCAGGCGCACCAGGAAGGCCGACCGTTTCCGATCACCGGAACGACCTACCCGACGCGCGACGGCACCGGCATCCGCGACTACCTGCACGTCTGGGACCTGGCGCAAGCCCACGTCGCAGCGATCCAGCGCTTCGACTCCATCCTCACGGACACGAAGCGCTCGACCGCGATCAATCTGGGCACGGGCAACGGCACCACCGTCCGTGAGCTGTGCGAGGCCTTCAACGCCGTTGTCAGCACGCCGCTGGCCACGGTCGACGCCGACCCGCGCCCCGGCGACGTGGCCGGCGGCTACACCAAGAGCAACCGCGCGGCTGAGCTGCTGGGCTGGGCCCCCAAGCTGTCCCTGGAGGAGGGCATCCGGTCAGCTCTGGACTGGATCCCGCTCCGCGACGAGCGGCTGAAGGACTGACCCACACATAGCGGCCGCCGAGAACCGGCTTCCCGAAGGAGCCGGTTCCTCGCGTCTTCCACCCCGACCTCACGGAGAGCGACGACGCAGCTCGCGGCCATCGTCGAGCTCGGCGGTGAGGTGGAGCTCCCAGCCACCCGTAACGGGCGCTTCAGGGACGCGGTCATCCCAGAAGGCTGCGCGGTCAGCGCCGGCCGCCGCCGATGCGGCGGTCGTCGGCCAGTGCGGTAAGCGGGCCGAACTCGCGGGCAAGCTGGTTCCACGTCAGAACCTCGCCACAGCGGGCCGGGAATTCCTTCGGGTTGAACTCGGGCATGGTCCAGGTGCCAGTGCCCCGGTCCCGCAGCCACAGGTCCCCGTCACCGTCGACCACAGTCGGCGGGACCGGTACGGGCTCGGCCTGATCGGTGGGCTCCCAGGTGACCCGGCCCGGGTGGGAAGCGCGGCGCAGCTCGGTGGTGGCCAGCCGCGCGGCCAAGTCACGGGTGGACTCTTCGGCGTCCTTGACCGACGCGAGTCGGTATGCGTCGTCAAGTACGGGCAGGGCTGGATTCTTGCTGCGCTTTGAACTCATACGCTGACTACCTCCGGTGGGGGGCGTCACATCCGTTATGGCACCCCGTAGAGGAACACGGTATCCGAGGCGGGAGCCGGGTCGGCTACGACCACTGTCCAGATGGAGCCGCCGGCACACCGGGCAGTGGGGCCAAAGGTTGTCCCGGAAGGCTCGGGGCGTCGAACCACCGGCACCGGAGGCTGTTGCACCCCGTCCGACTCCCTCCCTCCCTCCCGAAAGAAAAAGCGGAGGGCTGGGCCCGAATGCCGCACCCAGCGCTGGTCCACACGAAGCAGCAGGTCAGCGGAGCCTGCCTCTGGGCTTCAGGTGGGTCGGCGGGAGCTCGGGGGCCGGGATCGGAGGGCCGTCGTAGCCCTTTACGTCGCCGAAGCGGGTGCCGGTCATCCAGTCTTCGCGGGCTTGGGCGATGTCGTCGTGGGAGCGGCCGATCCAGTTCCAGAACATGACGATCTCCTCCTCGAACGGTTCGCCGCCCAGGAGCATCAGGCTCGCGTCCGAGGCGGCGCGCAGGGGGAGGGTGGTGCGGCCGCAGCCGAGGTAGAGCATCGAGCCCGGGAGGAGGGGGACGTCGTCCACGTGGGCTTCGCCGGACATCGAGAGGACCGCGTACTCGAAGTCGGGGTTCAGCGGGAGGCGGGTCTCGGTGCCGGAGGCGAGGGTGAGGTCGGCGCCGACGATGGGCGTGTACGCCGTCCCGGGGGAGGTGGCCGTGTCGAGGGTGCCCAGGATGACGGTGGCCGTGAGGCCCGGGGCCGTGACGTGCGGGAGTTCCGGGTGGTGCTGGAAGTGCGGGGCCACGTCCCGGTGGGCGCCGGGCAGGGCCACCCACAGCTGCGCGCCGTGCAGGAAGCGGGCGTGCGGACGCGGGCTCTCCTCGGAGTGGCTGATGCCCCGGCCGGAGGTCATCAGGCCGAGCTCGCGCGGGCGGATCGTGGCGAGGCTGCCGACGCTGTCGCGATGCAGCACCTCGCCCTCGTGCAGCCAGCTGACCGTCTGGAGGCCGCAGTGGGGGTGCGGAGCGACCTGCATGCCGGGTTCGTCCGCGATGTCGTCGGGGCCGTAGTGGTCGACGAAGCACCAGGCCCCGACCATGCGGCGGCCCAGGTTCGGCAGCAGGCGGCGGACCTCGGTGGACTCCCCCAGCTTGACGGTGCGCGGGCTGAGGAGCTCGCGGACCGGCTCGGCGACGACGAAGCCGCGTCCGCCGCAGGTGGCGAGAGCGGGCTGGCGATCGAGATTGCTCATACCGCACAACCTAGTGCGCCGTGGAAGGCGTACGGAATGCGCGGGGCCGGTCCGCTGTTGCAGAGGCCGACAGTGACGGGACGGACCGAGCGGAAGGGCCGCCATGGACGCGCAGCGGAGCGACCACGCCCAGTACCACGAGCACGGCACGACGGCCGAGCGCTGGGCGCGCGGGCAGCTGTTCTTCGAGGCCGAGGAGTACACGACGGCCGCCCGCGTCCTGGTCACCGTGGCCGCGGAGGCGCCGGAGCAGCTCGCGCCCCGGCTGCTGCTGGCCCGCGCCTACTACCACTCCGCGCAGCTCTCGCGCGCCGAGCGCGAGCTGCGCGCCATCCTGGAGCGGTGGCCGGTGGAGGACTACGCCCGGCTCATGCTGGGCCGCACCCTGGAGCGGGCCGGGAGGGCCGAGGAGGCCCGTCCGCACCTGCGGCTGGCGGCCGCGATGGCGGGCGAGTTCCCGCAGTGAGGCGCCCTCCGGCCCCGCGTGTGCGGGGCCGGGGGGCCGTCTCGGCTAGCCTGGGTTCCATATGAACCGCCTGACCACGCCTTTCGGCTCCTACGAACTCACCCGCTTCCCCATCGACCCGCGCGACCGGCTCCGGGCCTGGGACGCCGCCGACGAGTACCTGCTGCGCCACCTCGACGCCGGTACCGGCGAGCGCGGCCCGGTGGACCTGGCCGGCGCCGGGCAGATCACGGTGGTCGGCGACCACTGGGGGGCGCTGACGACGGCCCTGGCCGCGTACCGCCCCACGCAGATCACCGACTCCTCGCTGGCCCGCGCCGCCACCGAGGCGAACCTGGACCGGGCCGGCATCGGCACCTCGAAGTCCACGGTGACCCTGCTGACCACGCGGGACGCGCCGCCCGCGCGGATCGACGTCCTGCTGGTGCGGGTGCCGAAGAGCCTGGCGCTGCTGGAGGACCAGCTGTACCGGCTGGCCCCGCACGTGCACGCGGGCACGGTGGTCGTGGGCGCCGGCATGGTCAAGGAGATCCACACCTCGACCCTGCGCCTCTTCGAGAAGATCCTCGGGCCGACGAAGACGTCGCTGGCGGAGAAGAAGGCCCGGCTGATCTTCTGCACGCCCGGCACCCCGGGCGCGGCCCGTCCGGAGAGCGCCGGACCGTGGCCGCTGACGTACACGGTGGACGAGGACGGCGGCTCGGGCGCCGGGCTGACCGTGGTCAACCACGCCGGGATCTTCTGCGCGGACCGGCTGGACGTCGGCACCCGCTTCTTCCTCCAGAGCATCCCGACCAACACCGACGGGGCCCGGGTCGTGGACCTGGGCTGCGGCAACGGCGTCGTCGGCACGGCGGTCGCGGTCGCCGACCCGGACGCCGCGGTCGTCTTCACCGACGAGTCGTACCAGGCGGTCGCCTCGGCGCGGGCCACCTACGAGGCCAACGTCGGCCCGGGCCGGCGGACGGCTGAGTTCCACGTCGGTGACGGGGTGGCGATGCTGGATCCGGGTTCGGTGGACCTGGTGCTGTGCAACCCGCCGTTCCACTCCCACCAGGCGACGACGGACGCGACGGCGCTGCGCATGTTCGCGCAGTCCCGCAAGGTGCTGCGCACGGGCGGGGAGCTGTGGGTGGTGGCCAACCGGCACATGGGGTACCACACGCACCTGCAACGGCTGTTCGGCAACTGCGAAGTCGCCGCGAGCGAGCCGAAGTTCGTGGTCCTGCGGGCGGTCAAGCGCGAGGCCCGTCAGCGCCAGGTGTGACCCATGTGACCAGCCAGTACGTCCTACACTCGGCCGCGTGAGCACCGGGGCACAGAAGGACCGCGCGAGCGGGGAGCGGCGCTACCGCCGGGAGGACGTGGCCGCGGCGGCGGGCGTCAGGGTACGCAACCTGCGCTACTACCAGGAGCGCGGGCTGCTGCCCCCGCCGCGCCGCGAGGGGCGGATCGCCTGGTACTCCGACGACCACCTGACCCGGCTGCGGCTGATCAGCGACCTGCTGGGGCGCGGTTACACGGTCAACGGCATCGCGGAGCTGCTGGCGGCCTGGGAGCACGGCGGCGGCCTGTCCCAACTGCTGGGCCTGGAGCGCGAGATGACCCGGGACTGGGTGCAGGAGGAGCCGGTCGCGATGACCCGGGCCGAGCTGCGCGAGCTGTTCGGCCCGGCGGCTTCGCCCGGGGACACCCGGCGGGCGGCCGAGCTGGGCTACGTACGGCTGGACGGGGACCTGGTCACGTATCCGAGCCGGCGGCTGCTGGAGGCCACGGTGGCGCTGGTGCGGCAGGGGGTGCCGCTGGCGGAGATCCTGGACGCGGGCGATTTCCTCCAGGTGCAGGCGGCCGCGCTCGCGGACCGGTTCGTCGCGCTGTTCCGGCGGCACGTGATCGGCCCCGATGGACTGGAGCGACTTTCGGCTAGCCAACTGGATCACATCCGGGACGCGGTGACGGCCCTGCGTCCGGTGGCGGGCGAGGTCGTGGCCGCCGAGTTCGCGCGGGCGATGGCGCGGCGGGTGGAGGCGGAGGTCGCCGAACTGCTGCGTACGGAGCAGTAGGAGTCGGCCGAAAGGGTGCGGTCCCGCAACCTTGCCAACCACCATTGGCACTCTTACATTCAACTCGTCGGTAACAAAGGTGCACAGCCGAGATAAGGGACGATCTCATGGCAGATACACCGAACTTATCCGGGCCGCCCGGCGGGGAAAGCGCTCCCACGGACGCCGCGGGCAGGGACGAGGGCCGGGTCCGCTGGCGCCGTTTCGCCCTGCTGACGGTGCCCGCGGTGGCGGTGACCGCGGGGCTCGGCATCGCCCTCGCGCAAGGGGCGCTCGCCGCCTCGTTCGCCGTGTCGGGGCAGCAGTTCAAGGTGTCGGCGAAGAGCCTGGAGGGCGAGGGCTTCGCCCAGTACGGCAGCGTCGACGTCAACGCGCGCAACGAGCTCATCCCGGTGGCGGTCACCGCCATCAAGGAGGCCAAGCTGCACAGCCTCTGCCAGTCGGTGGTCACGACCCTCCCCCTCGTCGGGGACATCTCGCTCAACCTGACGGCGGGCGACAAGGACGCGGTCGAGGCCAGCAACCTGTTCGTGGACGCGACCCAGCTCTCCGGTGACGCGGTCTTCTCCAACATCGAGATCGGCCGCGACGCCTCCACCCTCGACAAGGGCCCGGCCGAAGCGGTGGGCATGCAGGACCTGTTCGCCCAGCAGGCGGACACGGTCAACATCAGCAACCTCCACCAGACGGCGTGGGCGACCAACGCCGGCACCTTCAAGCTGTCCGGGCTGAACATGAACATCAGCAAGGGCAAGAAGGAATGCTTCTGAGCCGCTGGCGGCGGTGGCGGCGCGCGCGGCCCTTCTGGGGCGGGCTCTTCGCGATCCTGGCCGGTGCCTGGATCTGCGTCCTGCCGCTCGCACCGCTGAAGATCATGCTCCAGCAGGGGGTGGCGGGCATCCCGTCGGTCCTGATGGGGATCATCATGATCGTCCTCGGTCTCACCGCCTGGTTCTCCCCCCGGCAGCGCTCCCTCGCCGGGGTCCTCACCACGCTGATCGCCACTGCCTCGCTGGTCCTGTCGAACCTCGGCGGGTTCCTCATCGGCACCCTGCTCGGCATCCTCGGCGGCGGGCTGATGTTCGCCTGGCAGCCCGGCGCCCGCCCTTCGCGCAAGCGCCACTCCGGGAAGACCGCCGGGGACCCCGTGAACCCCGGGGACCCCGTACACCCCATGGATCCCGGGGACCCCACCACCCCCACCCCGCACCACGATCCCCAAGGAGCACAGCCATGAGCCGTACGCGTACCGCTCTCGCCCTCGGGATGGCGGCCGCGGCCGCCCTGACGGTGGCCTCGGCCTCCGCCACCGCCGCGCCGTTACCGCTGGCCGGGTCGACCACCGTCACCCCGGCCGGGCACGCCTTCAAGGCCACCCTCAGCGGGAAGGCCACCCTCAAGGCCGGTTCGGTCACGGTGACCTGCTCGGTCTCCGTCTCCACCGGTACGGTGCCGGCCGCCCCCGGCAACCACAACGCGGCCGGGCCCGTCTCCTCGCCCATCTCGCCGCCGACCTACAGCTCGTGCACGGCGAGCCTGCCGGGGGTCACCCCGACGGTCACCACCAGTGGCGCCTGGGCGGTGTCGATGCAGAACGGCTCGCCCGTCACGGCCACCATGACGGTGCCGACCGGCGGACTCGTCCTGCACACCACCGGCCTGGCCACCTGCACGGTCACCGCCGCCCCGACCGGTCCGGCGTCGGTCGCGGGCAGCTGGGCCAACGGCGCACCGTCGGGCCTGACGTTCACCAACGCCTCGGTCCCGGTCACGGTCACCGGCGGCTTCGGCTGCCCCACGAGCGCGACCTTCTCGACCTTCAGCGCCGTGTACAAGGTCACCGACACCACCGACCCGGCGCAGCAGATCACCGTCACCTCCTGACCACGGTCAGGGTGGCGCCCCCGGCGCCCCCACCGCCCCGCCGCCCCGGACCTGCCGGGCGCGGTGGGGCGCGTGCGCGTCCAGCGGCGGGGCGCGGAAAACGCGTTGCCCGGGGTCGCGCGGGTACGCGAAGCTCGACGGCATGTCACACAGCACCTCACAACGACCGGCGGACGCCTACGCGGACGCCGAAGCGGACACGGACGCCGACCCCGACACCGACGCCGACACGAGCGCCGGCCAGAGCCGGCGCGGCGTCCAGGACCTCTTCTCCGGTGGCCGGCTCGTCGCGATCCCGCGCAAGGCCGCCCGGCGCGAGCAGCTCCTCGTCCACCTCGCCGAGTCCCTCTTCGCGACGGACCGCGCGTACACCGAGCCCGAGGTGAACGACGCCCTGCGCACCGTCCACGAGGACTGCTCCGCGCTGCGGCGCTACCTGATCACCTCGGGCCTGCTCGCCCGGACCCGTGACGGCGCCAGCTACCGGCGGGCGACGACCACCCGGTAGTGCGTCGTCAGCCGCCCGTCCTCGCCGATCACGTGGAAGGCGACGGCGGGCGGCTCGTCGAGGTGGACGTGGTGGCCGGGATCCGTCGCCGCCTCCCAGGGGAGCCGGAGGGTTGAGGTCACTCCGGGCGCCACCAGCAGCGGGCGGCCCGCGAAGGTGGTCACGGCCGCGGTGTGCGCGTGTCCGCACAGGAACGCCAGCAGGTGCGGGTGGCGGTCCGCGAGGGCGGCGAGCCGCTCCTCACCGAACTGCCTGATCCCGTCGACGTACGGGGTGTGCAGCGCGACGGGCGGGTGGTGGAAGGCCACCAGCACCGGGACCCCGTGCGGGGTCCCGGTGAGGATGCCGTCGAGCCAGGCGAGCGTCGCGTCCGACAGCCGGCCGTGGTCCTCGCCGGGTACGGAGGAATCGCACACGGCCAGCACGAAGCCCTCGCCGCGCAGCACCTGGTCCACCGGCTCGGCCGACGCGCCTTCCTCGCCCAGCAGCACCCGGCGGAACGCGACGCGCTCGTCGTGGTTGCCGGGGCAGAGCACCGACGGGTGGCGGGTGGTGAGCGCCTTGCGCGCCTCCTCGTACTCGGCCGCGGTCCCGCGGTCGGCGATGTCGCCGCTGACGAGCACCGCGTCCAGGTCGTACGGGAGCCCGTCCAGGTACTCCATGACGGCGCGGGTGCGCTCGGCGGCCCGGTCGCCGCCGTCGAGGTGGACGTCACTGACATGCGCGATCACGATCACGGGCGGGGCTCCTTCGCCTCGGGGCGGGTACCGGGCCCATTCAACAGGGCCCGCCGGAGCGGACGTTGCCCACCCACCCCACCCGGCCCGCGCCGCTCCGGTCCGGGCCGGGGCCGCGCGGGCGGCGATCCGGGCTCGGCCCGAGCCCCGCACCCCGACCGCCCCCGCCCCCGCGCTACCCGCGATAGGTCTCCAGCAGCCGCAGCCACACCTCGCTGACCGTGGGGAACGCCGGAACCGCGTGCCACAGCCGGCTGATCGGCACCTCCCCCACCACCGCGACGGTCGCCGCGTGGACCAGCTCGGCGGCGCCCGCGCCCACGAAGGTGGCGCCCAGGATCACCTCCCGTTCGAGGTCGACGACCAGCCGGGCCCGCCCCCGGTACCCCTCGGCGAAGAGCCCAGCGCCGGAGACCCGGCCCAGGTCGTAGTCGACGGCGCGCACCCGGTGCCCGGCCCGCTCCGCCTCGGCCAGGGTGAGGCCCACCGCGGCGGCCTCCGGATCGGTGAAGACGGCCTGCGGTACGGCCTCGGTGTCGGCGGTGGCCGCGTGCGCGCCCCAGCGGCCGGTGTCGGGCTCGGTGCCGGCCGCGCGGGCGGCGATGGCGGCGCCCGCGATCCGGGCCTGGTACTTGCCCTGGTGGGTCAGCAGCGCGCGGTGGTTGACGTCCCCGACCGCGTACAGCCAGTCGTGGCCGGGGACCCGGCAGCTCTCGTCGACGCCGATCCAGCCGCCCGGGGTGAGCCCGACCGTGTCGAGCCCGATGTCGTCCGTGCGCGGCTCCCGGCCGGTCGCCATCAGCAGCTCGTCGCCCTCCAGGGTCTCGCCGCCCTCCAGCACCACCGTCACCGGGCCCGTCGAGCCGTCGCGCACGACCGCCTCGACGGACACCCCGGTGCGCACCACGGCCCCGGCCTCGGTCAGCGCCTCGGCGACCAGCTCGCCCGCGAAGGGTTCCATGCGGGGCAACAGCCCGGAATCCCGTACGAGGACGGTCACCCGCGAGCCGAGGGCCTGCCAGGCGGTGGCCATCTCGGCGGCCACCACGGAGCCGCCCACGATCAGCAGCCGCTCGGGCGCGTGGCGCGCGGACGTGGCCTCGCGGCTGGTCCACGGGCGGGCTCCGGCGAGGCCCGGCACGTCCGGGATCACCGCGCGCGTGCCGGTCGCCACCACCACCGCCTGCCGGGCGGAGAGCACGTGGTGCTCCCCCTCGGGGCTGGTCACGGCGACCTTGCGAATGCCGTAGAGACGCCCGTGGCCCCGGTAGAGATGGACCCCGACGGAATCCAGCCAGTCGATCTGGCCGTCGTCCTTCCAGTGGCTCGTCCACTCGTCGCGGTGCGCGAACACCGCCTCCGCGTCGAGCGGGCCCTGGGCCGCGCCCGCCAGCCCCGGCACCCGGCGCGCCTCGGACCGGGCCAGCGCCGGGCGCAGCAGGGCCTTGCTGGGGATGCAGGCCCAGTACGAGCACTCCCCGCCGACGAGCTCGCTCTCGACCAGCGCCGTGCTCAGCCCGGCGGCGCGGGTCCGGTCGGCGATGTTCTCGCCGGCCGGGCCCCCGCCGAGCACCACTACGTCATATTCCACCGCTTCAGTCATGCGGACCAGTGTCACCGCAGGCCGGGGGCGGTGTCCCGCAATCTCAGGCTTCCGGCGTGCCGGAGGCGCCCGGCCCCTCCTGCGTAGCGGAGCGCGGCGCCGAAGCGGCGATCTTCGCGCGGACCTCGTCCATGTCCAGGGCGCGGGCCTGCCCGATCAGATCGGTCAGTGCCGCTTCCGGCAGGGCCCCGGGCTGGGCGAAGATGGCCACCTGCTCGCGGACGATCATCAGGGTCGGGATCGAGGTGATCTCGAACGCCGCGGCCAGCTCCTGCTGGGCCTCGGTGTCGACCTTGGCGAAGACGAGGTCGGGGTTGGCCTCGGCGGCCTTCTCGTAGACCGGGGCGAACTGGAGGCAGGGGCGGCACCAGCCCGCCCAGAAGTCGATCAGGACGAACGGGTTCTCGCTGACCGTCCGGTCGAAGTTCTCTTTGGTGAGCTCGACTGTAGCCACGGTTTCCAGACCTCCTGTGTGCTGCGTGTGCTTCGTCAACGATCGGCCGGTCCGTCGCATTCCGCCGCCGGGAGCGGGCCGGCCGGCGGCCTAGAAGGGGTGGGCCGGTGGGGTGGTGCGAGCCGTGGTCCAGCGCAGTTCGGTGAAGGCGTCGAGGTTGGCCTCGCCGCCGAAGCGGGCGCCGGTGCCGGAGGCGCCGACCCCGCCGAAGGGGGCGACCGCCTCGTCGTTCACGGTCTGGTCGTTGACGTGGACGATCCCGGTCGGAATGCGTTCGGCCAGCTCCAGGCCGTGCGCCGCGTCGCCGGTGACGATGCCCAGGGAGAGCCCGTACGGGCCGGCGCAGGCCAGCTCGACCGCCTCGTCCTCCGTCGCGAAGGAGCGTACGGGGGCCACCGGGCCGAAGACCTCCTCGCAGTAGGCGGGGGTGTCGTCGGCGACGCCCGCGAGCACGGTCGGCCGGTAGAAGAGGTCGCGGTGGGTGCCGCCGGCGAGGAGCTTGGCGCCCTGTTCGAGACTGGCCTCGACCAGGCCGTGCACCCGCTCCAGCTGGGTCCGGTCGAGCAGCGGGCCGAGGTGCACGGGCTCGCGGTACGGGTCCCCGACGGCCAGGGCCTCGGCGCGTGCGGCGAGCCGCTCGACGTACTCGTCGTAGAGGGACGCGTGGACGAGGTGGCGTCCGGCGGTCATGCAGATCTGGCCCTGGTGGAAGAAGGAGCCCCAGGAGGCCTGGGCGACGGCGGCCTCGACGTCCGCGTCGGCGAGCACGACGAGGGCAGAGTTGCCACCCAACTCCAGGTGTGCCCGGGTGAGGTGACGGCCCGCCAGTTCCGCGACGGAGCGGCCGGCGGCGGTGGATCCGGTGAAGGACACCACGCGCACGCGCGGGTCGGCCACCACCGCCGCCCCCGTCCGCGCCCCGCCGGGCAGTACGTGCAGCAGCCCGGCGGGCAGTCCGGCGGCGGCGAACACGGCGGCCAGGGCCAGGCCCCCGCAGACGGCAGTGCGGTGGTCGGGCTTCAGCAGGACGGCGTTGCCGAGGGCGAGCGCGGGCGCCACGGAGCGGATCGAGAGGATGAGCGGGGCGTTGAAGGGGGCGATGACCCCGACCACGCCCGCCGGTATGCGCCGGGTGAAGGAGAGCCGGGGCGCCTCGCTGGGCAGCACCTGCCCGGCCGGGCGGGAGGCCAGCGCGGCGGCCTCGTAGCACTCCTGGGCGGCGACGTGCAGCTCGAAGTCCGCCTTCCCGGGGATCGAGCCCGACTCCCGGACCAGCCAGTCGCGCAGTTCGGCGGCGTGCGCGGCGAACAGGTCCCCGGCGCGGCGCAGGACGGCCGCCCGCTCCAGGTGCCCGGCCCGCGCCCAGTCGCGCTGCGCGGACCGGGCGCGTACGGCGGCCTCCGCCACGTCGGCGGGGGCCGCGAGGTCGAGCGTGGCCAGGGTACGGCCGGTCGCGGGTTCGACGACAGCGGCCGTACCGCCGGTGAGGGTGGGTCCGTCCTGCCAGAGGGTCGGATCGAGCAGCGGCATGACGCGGGGCCTCCGGAGGGGTGGGCGGGGCGGGGAGCGGCAGCACGCGCCATCGTGCCAGACCGGGGGCGGCACCACTGTTCAGTTATTGGGCAGTTGAGGGGAGCCGGTGACCGGAATTGATCGACTTCCGGGCACCGGCCGGGTGGTGTGCGTCCTCAGCGCTCCAGGACCAGCGCGATGCCCTGTCCGACGCCGATGCACAGCGCCGCCATGCCGGTGCCGGATCCCGCCGCCGCCAGCTGGTGCGCGACCGAGCCGGCGAGCCGGGCGCCCGAGGCGCCGAGCGGGTGGCCGAGGGCGAGGGCGCCGCCACGCGGGTTGACGACGGCCGGGTCCAGCTCGGGCCAGGCTTCGAGGCAGCCCAGCGCCTGGGCGGCGAAGGCCTCGTTCAGCTCCATGACGGAGAGGTCGGCGAGCCGGCGGCCCGCCCTGGACAGCGCCCGCGCGACGGCGTCGACCGGTCCGAGGCCGAAGAGCTGTGGCTCGATGCCGGTGACGGCGCTGACGCCGATCCGGGCCAGCGGCTCCCGGCCGGTGGCGGCCAGTCCCGCCTCGTCGGTGAGCAGGAGGGCGGCGGCGCCGTCGTTGAGGGGCGAGGCGTTGCCGGCGGTGACCGTGCCCGAACCGTCGCTGCGGAAGGCGGGCTTGAGGCGGGCCAGCGACTCGGGGGTGGAGCCCTCGCGGATGGACTCGTCGCGGGTGAGGTCCGTACCGGGGTACGGCACGACCTCGTCGTCGTACAGGCCGGCGGTCCAGGCGGCGGCGGCCTTGCGGTGGCTCTCCAGCGCGAACCGGTCCTGCGCCTCGCGGCTGATGCCGTGCTTCTCCGCGATCAGTTCGGCGCCCTCGCCGAGGGAACCGGTCCACTCGGCGGGCATGCGCGGGTTGGTCATCCGCCAGCCGAGGGTGGTCGACCACATCTGCTGGTGCCCGGCGGGGAAGGCCCGTTCGGGCTTCTGCACCACCCAGGGGGCACGGGTCATCGATTCGACGCCGCCCGCGATGGCGATCGAGGCGTCGCCGAGCGCGATGGCGCGGGCCGCCTGGATCACGGCTTCGAGCCCCGATCCGCACAGCCGGTTGACGGTCACACCGGGCACGGTCACCGGCAGCCCGGCCAGCAGCACCGCCATGCGGGCCACGTCGCGGTTGTCCTCGCCGGCGCCGTTGGCGTCGCCGAAGACGACGTCGTCGATGCGGGCCGGGTCGAGGCCGGGCGTACGGTCCACCAGCGCGCGCACCACATGGGCGGCCAGGTCGTCCGGCCGGACCCCGGCGAGGGCACCGCCGAACTTGCCGATCGGGGTGCGGACGGCGTCGACGACGTACACGTCGCGGACGGTGCGGATGCTCATGGGGTCTCTCCTGGGCGGATCCGTACGGGCGAAGACTCGGCGACGGCGGGGTGGGCCGCCGGTACGACTCCCCGGGCGGGCCGCCGCGGCTGCCCGGGGCGGGCCGGCCGTGCGGCTGCCCGGGGTGGACTGCCGTTTGGCTGCCCGGGCTGGGCCGCCGTGCGACTGCCCGGGGTGGGCCGCCCTACGACTGCCCGGGATGGGACGCCGTTGGGCTGCCCCGGGGTGGGCCGCCTGTAGGGTGCCGGGTGCGCCCGGTGGGGCGCGCCCGCAGTCTCCGTCGTCGCGTCGCCGCCTGTCAACGGCCCCCGGCCGCGCACCGGGGGCGGGGCCGCTGCCGCCCGTGCCGGGCGCGGCGCCTGCCCGGCTCCCTCCGGCCCGCGTGGCCCCGGTGGGGTCCGGGCGGGCGCCGTCAGGTGGACTCGCGGTGGAGGGGCGTCGCTGCCATCAGGTCGTGCCGGCGGGTGATCCGCGTCGGTTCGCGCACCGCCCGGTCCACGAGGGCGGCCATGTGGTCGCCCGAGGGCAGTTCGATCCGGACCGTGCTCAGCCGGGGCCGCAGCAGCCGCCCCAGGAGCAGGTCGTCGGCGCCGATGACGGCCACGTCCTCGGGGATCCGCAGGCCCTCGTCCTGCAGGGCCCGCATCAGCAGCATCGCGTACTCGTCGTTGTACGCGAACACCCCGTCCAGGCCCAGCGAGCGCCACCGGGCGGCCAGCGCGGCCGCGGACTCCTCCGTGTAGGCCATCTCCAGCGCCCGGACCCGCGCGCCCGGCACGCCCTCGGCCCCGGCCAGGCGGGGCGCGGAGAACAGGTCCAGGCCCTCCTCGCGCGGGACGATCACGCCGATCCGGCGGCGGCCCCGTTCGACGAGGTGGGCGGCGGCCCGCGCGCCGACCTCCGACTGGTCCATCACGAGCGCGTGCGCCCCCGGTACCGCGTCCGGGCCCAGGGTGATCACCGCGCGGGCCCCGGCCCGCGTCAGGGTGGCCACGTTGGACGCGGACAGGGTGGTCTCCCCCAGCGATATCACCGCCACCGGGCGCAGTTCGGCCCAGGCCCGCGCGGCCTCGTCACCGGTCAGGCCGAGGCTGCCGTACTGCACCACCGTGTAATCCAGGCGGCGCAGGGCCCACTGGAGTTCGTTCAGGAAGGCGCTGTAGAGCGGGCCCGCCGGTACGGGCAAGGCGGGCAGCAGCACGATCCGGGTGTGCCCGGCGCGCAGGGTGCGGGCGGCCGCGTGCGGGACGTAACCCAGTTCCTCGGCGGCCTCGCGGACCTTGCGGCGCGTCGGCTCGCTGATGCGTACGGCCTCGGCGTTGTTCAGCACGTACGAGACCGTCGCGCGCGAGACGCCCGCCAGGCGGGCGACATCGGCGCTGGTCGGCGGGTTCGATGAGTCAGACATGGCCGTGGCATCTTTCCAGACCGGTCGCTCCCCGGGTCTGGCGGATGGCCGGAAACCAGTGCTACACAGTGGTTACACGCTTCACTGACACGTGTAACCACCGCAACAGCGGTGCGGCCCACGGCGTCACCTTTCCCTGCGCACGAGGTGTCGCCGCACGCGTCGACGTCCGCGCCCAGCCGTGCCGCCGCCCCGCCGCTCCCACCGCACCCCGCCGCCGCGACGGGGTGGCGCGCACCCCCTCGTCCGCTCACCTCCGCTGCCCAGGAGGGCACCGTGGCCCTTTCCCCCGCCGACGCCGGCGCCACCGCCACCACCCCCGACGCCTCCCCCGCACCCGCCCCCACCAGCGGTCTGCTCCCGCTGCTGCTCGTCGGCAACACCGCGATGTACGCGCTCTACATCGGCGTCGCCGGCATCCTGCTCGCGCTCCAGGTCGAGGAGATCGACCCGGCCCACAAGGTGGCCAACTTCGGCCTGATCGCAGGGGTTTCGGCGGTCTTCGCGACGCTCTTCAACCCGCTCGCCAGCGCGCTGTCCGACCGCAGCGGCCGGCGCAACCCGTGGATCCTCGGCGGCGGCCTCGCGGCGGTGCCCGCGATGTTCCTGCTCGGATACGCCGACACCGTCCTGCTCATCACGATCGCCTGGTGCCTCGGCCAGGCCGTGATGAACGTCTACCAGGCCGCCCTGACCTCCGTCGTCCCCGACCGGGTGCCCGTGAGCGCCCGGGGCAAGGCCTCGGCGGCGGTGGGCCTGGGCCTGCCCTTCGGCTCCACCCTGGGCGCGCTGGCGGGCGCCGCCTTCTGCGACGACTACCGCACCGGCTACCTCGTCTTCGGCGCCCTGGTGGCGGCCTCGGCGGTGCTGTTCACCGCCTGCGCCCGGGAGCGGCGCCTCCCGGCCCGCCCGCCCCTGCCGGTCCGCGCCCAGCTGGCGGCCTTCACCGGGGCCCTGCGGGACCACGACTTCCGCTGGGCGTTCATCGGGCGGGCGCTGCTGGTCCTCGGCTACTTCGCGGTGAGCGGCTACCAGCTGTGCATCCTCCAGGACCACACCGTGCTGCCGGACGGGCTGGAGCCGCAGGCCGCGGTGGCCCTGCTGATGCCGCTGACGAGCGTGGCGATGGTGGTCTCCACCGTCCTCGGCGGCTACCTGTCGGACCGGCTGGACCGCCGCAAGCTGTTCGTCGGCGCCTCGGCGCTGCTGTCGGCGGTCGCGCTCGCGATCCCGGCCATGTCGACGAGCTGGGCGGCGATGCTGGCCTTCTCCGCCGTCAACGGACTGGCGTTCGGCTGCTACATGGCGGTGGACACCGCGCTCGTGACGATGGTGCTGCCCAAGGCCGAGGACGCGGCGCGGGACATGGGCGTGCTCAACGTCGCGAACGCCGGACCCCAGATCGTCGCGCCCTTCATCGCCTCGCTGATCGTCTCGGTGAGCGGCGGGTACACGGCGCTGTTCCTCGTCGCCGCGGTCCTGGCGGTGGCGGGGGCGCTGGCCGTCCGTCCGATCCGCGGGGTCCGCTGAACCCCCGCTTCCCCCGGCAGAGGGGCGGATCCGGACCGGTCCGGCCCTTCCGGATACCCCCGCTCCCCCTTACCGTCGGCACTACCGACCGGTAGGGGGACGTCCGATGACGGGCTCGGCGCATGCGTACGGTTCGACGCGGCCTGCGGGCGCCGGCGGCCCCTCCGGCCCGCACGGGGCCGCCGGACTAGGGGAGACGGCAGCCGCCCTTGCCGAAGGGGCGTGCACGGCCCGCCAGTTGACGGAGCGCTCCCTGGAGCGGATCGAAGCCACCCAAGCCTCCCTCAACGCCTTCCGGATCGTCCGCGCCGACGCGGCCCTGGCCGAGGCGGACGCGGCGGACGCGCGGCTGGCCCGCGGCGAGCGGCTGCCGCTGCTGGGCGTACCGGTCGCCGTCAAGGACGACATGGACGTCGCCGGGGAGCCCACGGCCTTCGGCTGCGCGGGAACGTTCCCGCCGAAGGCCGCCGACAGCGAGGCGGTACGCCGACTGCGCGCGGCCGGGGCCGTCATCGTCGGCAAGACGCAGACGCCCGAGCTGGGCCAGTGGCCCTTCACCGAGGGGCCCGCCTTCGGCACGACCCGCAACCCCTGGAACCCGGCCCACACGCCCGGCGGTTCCTCCGGCGGGTCGGCCGCCGCCGTGGCGGCCGGTCTGGTCCCGGCGGCCCTCGGCTCCGACGGGGCGGGTTCGGTGCGCATCCCCGCCGCCTGGACCCACCTGGTGGGGATCAAGCCGCAGCGCGGGCGGATCTCGACCTGGCCGGAGCCGGAGGCCTTCCACGGGCTCACGGTCAACGGCGTGCTGGCCCGTACGGTGGCGGACGCCGCGCTGCTCCTGGACGCGGCGGCCGGTCCGGCGCCGGGCGACCGGTACCGGCCGGCCCTCCTCTTCGCCGTCGCCGCGGCCGGCCGCTCGCCGGGCCGGCTGCGGATCGCGCTGTCCTTCGGCACGGCGTTCACCGCCTCGGCCACGCCCCCGGACCCGGTGGTCCGTTCGGCGGTGGAGCGGCTGGCCGGGCGGCTGGAGGCGCTGGGCCACGAGGTGGTGCCGGAGGACCCGCGCTACGGCCCGATCGGGCCGCTCTTCGTACCGCGCGCGACGGCCGGGGTGCGGGAGCTGGCGGCGCGGGTCCCGGACGCGGCCCTGCTGGATCCCCGGACGCACGGGGCGGCCCGGACGGGACGGCTGCTGGGCGGGGTGGCGCTGCGGCTCTCGCGGCGGGCGGAGGGGCTGCTGCGGCGCCGGGTCGGGGAGCTGTTCGGCCGCTTCGACGTGGTGCTGACGCCGACGACGGCCACCCCGCCGCTGCGCATCGGCGCGCTGGCCGGGCTGTCGGCGCTGGCCACGGACCGGGCGATGATCGCGGCGTGCCCGTACGCCTGGACCTGGAACGTGCTGGGCTGGCCGGGCGTCGGCGTCCCGGCGGGGTTCACCCCGGACGGGCTGCCGCTGGGCGCCCAGTTGCTCGGTCCGGAGAACGGCGAACCGAGGCTGCTGGCCCTGGCGGCGCAACTGGAGGCGGCGGAGGGCTGGGCGGACCACTGGCCGCCGGGAGCGTTCACCGGGGGGTGAGGTCCGACGGGCAGGGGGCGTAGGGGGCGCGGTCGGCCGGATCTGCTCCTCCGTGACCGCCGACACCGTGTGTAATGTCACATGGCATGTCGCTTCGCACATCACCTCCCCCGTCCCGTCCCGCGTCGTTCTTACGCCGCGCCGCCCTCGCCGCCGCCCTCCTCGGCGTCACCGCCGTCCTCCCGCCCGCCACCGCCCACGCTGACACCGCCCCGGACTGCCGGGGCGCCGTCGCCGCAGAGCCGGTGCCCGCGCCGGATCCGGAGCAGAGCCGCCTCGCGGATCCCCGTACGGCCGAGTTCCCCGAACGGGCCGGACTCGACGGCTTCGTACGCCGCTTCCCGGCCGCCCTGTGCACCGCGCGCGACCCCGCCGAGGCGGGGCGGCTCCTCGACGCGTGGGGCGAGGCGCTGTGGCGGGCCGCCGTGGACCGGGCGCAGGGCCGGCGTCCCGTCGGGGACCTGGCCGCCGGTGACGACCGGCCGCTGTACTGGGCCCGGCTGGCGATGACGGTGCGGCTCGCCCGCTGGCAGCCGGCGTTCCCGGTGGACCGGGCGGCCCTGAAGTCCCGGTTCGAGGACGCCTCGCGCGGCCTGACCTCCAACGAGTTCCGCGCCGCCCCGGGCGTCCGGCGGATCTTCGTCAGCGGGTTCGACCCCTTCGGGCTGGACGCCGAACTGCGCCGGGCCAACCCGTCCGGCTCGGCCGCCCTCCAGCTCAACGGCCGCCGTACGACGCTGGCCGACGGGACCGTGGCCGAGTTCCGGGCGGTCGTCCTGCCCGTGCGCTACGCCGACTTCGACGCCGGGATCGTCGAGCGCGCCTACGGGCCCCGGCTGGCGGCGGGCCCGCGCTCCGCCGACATGATCACCAGCATCAGCCAGGGCTACCCCGGGCTGTTCACCCTGGAGGCCTGGGCGGGCCGGGCCCGTTCGGCGGACCCGTACCCGGACAACGCGAACGCCCTCTCGGGCGGTACGTACGACCACCCCGTCACGGCGCCGGGGATGGGCCCGGGCGCCGAGTTCCTGCGGACGAGCCTGCCGACCGACGCCATGACCGCCGTCCAGGCGCCCTATCCCGTACGCCTGAACACCGCCGTCACCGAGATCCCGGCCGGGCAGTCGACGCCGGTCGACCGGGAGGACGGCCCGACCCCGGGCTCGCGCGCCGTCGAGGGCGGAGGCGGCGGCTACCTCTCCAACGAGGTGGCCTACCGGTCCAACCGGCTGCGGCTGGAGCTCCGTCCGGGCCTGCCGGGCGGACACCTCCACACGCCGGTCCTGACCGGCCTGCCCACCGACCCCGCCCGGCTGACGGGGGCCGACTTCGACCGCAACGAGGCCGATATCACGGGCGAGGTGCTGGCCGTCCTGCGCTCCTCTACCGCAGGGCGCTGAAGGCCTTCGTGAAGGCCAGCGGCTGCTGGAGGACCGAACTACAGGTGGGGTCCGCGTAATTGACCGCGCCGGCCGCGCACTGCTTGTCGCGGGCTCCGGACCACATGGCGAGGCGGCCGACGCCCTTGGCCTGCGCGAACTCCACCAGCCGGGTGGCGTCCGCGACCGTGAAGACCTCGGTCGCCACGTCGTTGACGCCGATCATCGGGGTCACGGCCACGGCCTTCCAGGCGGCCTGCTCGGAGAGTCCGAGCACGCCCTTGAGCTGCGCCTGCGTCGCGGTCGCCGCCTGGACGGCGTACTCCCCCATGTTCCCGGAGTACGCCGGGCCGTAGTCCATCGCCATGATGTTGACGGAGTCGATCCGTACGCCGTTCTTGCGGGCGTCGGCCAGCAGGGCCACGCCCGGCTGGGTCAGCCCCTCGGGCATCACGGGCAGGGTGAAGGCCACGTCCAGGCCGGGACGGGACTTCTGCAACCGGGCTATGGCCTGGGCGCGGCGGCTGTTGGCGGCGGTGTCCGGCAGGGCGGCGCCCTCGATGTCGAAGTCGACCTTGGTGAGCCGGTACTGGTCGATGACCTTCCCGTACGCCGCCGCGAGGTCGTCGGCGCTCGCGCAGTTCAGGGCCAGTTCGCGGCCGGAGGCGCCGCCGAAGGAGACGCGTACGTCGCCGCCCCGGGCGCGCAGCGCGCCGATCTGCGCGGCCACCTTGTCGCCCGCCAGGTCGGTGACGCCGCCCCACAGCGGGGAGCAGCCGCCGCCCGAGGTGACGAAGGCGAGGTGGAACTCCCGTACGCCGGTACGGGTCGCGGTGTCGAGGAGGTCGTAGGCGGGGTAGAGCGAGGTGTCGACGTACGGGGCGAAACGCGTCCCGGTGCCCGGGGCGGGCGCGGGCGCCGGGGCGGTGGCCGTGGCGGTCGCGGTCGGCGTCGGGGCCGTGCTCCGGGTGGGGGCGGCCGTGGGCGCCGTCGGCGTGGGGGCCGGGCTGCCGGCCGGCCGGCCGCCGGGCTGCGGGGTGACACCCTGGTCGACGGAGCACTTCACGCCGTTGATCAGGCACGCGGTGGGAGTGGCAGCGCCGGCGGCGCCGCTCGCGACGAACCCGACGGTGACGGACGCCCCGGGTGCCAGCGTGCGGTTCCAGGCGGCGGGCCGGACGGTGACGTGCCGCCCGTCGACGGTGTGGGTGCCGTTCCAGAGGGAGTCGATCTTGACCCCGGCGGGCAGGTCGAAGCGGAGCGTCCAGTCCGGCTGGGCCTCGGCGGTGTTGTTGGTGAGGACGTACTGGCCCGTGTAGCCGCCGGTCCAGGAGCTGGCGGTGGTGTACACGGCACCGACCGAGGTGGCCTGGGCGATCCCGGTGAACGCGAACGCCGCGCCGCCGATCACCGCCGCCGCCACGATCGCTCCCGTGGCCTTCGCCCTGCCGCTGGTCCTGCGGCGGTGACCGACTGTGCTGCCCATCGCGTGCCTGCCTCTGCTGTTCTTCGGGGAGTTGGGGTGCGGCAGACGCTAGCCGCAGCCCATCGGACATTCGTCCGTTCCCGGGTCACCTCGGCGAACCTTAGGTTCCGCTTAAGGAAGCGATCGGAAGGCGTTAAGCCTCGGCGCGGAGAACCCCCGGCCCGCCGGGGCGACTAGGCCGCGCGCGGCCTAGTAATCTGCGTGCGATGACGGCACTTTCGCAGTACGGGAACGGTCACGTCGAGCAGCCCGGACGGGACGGTTCCACCGCCACCGCCGAGGCCGATCCGCGCGCCATCGGCCCCGTGCGCACCGAGTACGCGCCCGATCCGGACGGGGATCCCGACCCCGGGGAGATCGTCTGGACCTGGGTCCCCTTCGAGGAGAACGACGGGCGGGGCAAGGACCGCCCGGTGCTGGTGGTGGCGCGGGAGGCGGGCGGGCACACGCTGCTCGCCGTGCAGCTCTCCAGCAAGCGCCACGACGCCGACCGGGAGTGGGTGGCGATCGGTTCCGGGCCCTGGGACGGCGCCGGGCGGGAGTCCTGGGTGGACCTGGACCGGGTGCTGCGGGTGCACGAGTCGGGCATGCGCCGCGAGGCGTGCGCGCTGGACCGGGTCCGGTTCCGGCTGGTGACCGACCGCCTGCGCGCACGCTACGGCTGGCAGTAGCCGCATACGACGCGCTCCGGGGCCGCCGCCTGTCACACCGTACGGTGGGCGGTAGTGGGTACGACGCGATCCCGGCCCGCCGCCCGCTACGGCCGGCGGTAGCCGCGTACGGCCGCGCTCCCGGCCCGGCCGGCCCCCGGTCAGGCCGGGAAGGCCCGGGCGAAGGCCTCGCGGGGGGCCGGGTCGCGGTCCAGGACGCCGAACGCGACCTCCTCGAACGTGCCCGCGAAACGGCCGGTCAGCAGCCCGCGGAAGGCCTCCGCCACCTGCGCCGGGTCGTTGCGGAACACCCCGCACCCCCACGCCCCGAGCACGAGCCGCCCGTAACCGTGCAGGGCGGCCACCTCCAGCACCCGTTCGGCCCGCCGGGCGAGGGCGCCGGGGATCTCGTGGGCGCGGCCGGGCTCCTGGCGGCGGATCGTGCCTGCGTTCGGAGCCGGGGAGGTGAGGAAACCGGCCCGGAACGGGGTCTCCAGCAGCTCGCCCCGGTCGTCGCGGAAGACCGGTACCCCGGGCGAGTGAATCACCCGGTCGGTGTAGAAGGTGCTCTTCCCCGCGCGGTGCGTCTCGTAGTACTCCGGGGCCTCCAGGAGGGTCTCGTACAGGGCCGAGGCCCGGCACAGCGCCTCCTCCTGCGCCTTGGCCCCCCGCACGTACCCGCCCCCGGGATTGCGGGCCGAGGCGTAGTTCAGGACGGCGACCGGGCCGCGGGCGGCGAGGCGGCGCGCGGCGACCGTGCTGCTCTCCCCGGTGACCTCGAAAACGGTCCGGTGCGTTCCACCGACGGCCGCTCCGTCTGGAATGACCGGGTTGGGCCCATATAGTCTGGTTCCGGCCTTGGCTTCCGCCAGGTCGGCGGCGAGGGAGATCCGCCGTCCCGTCCGCGTCCGGTACCCACCGGTCGCCAGGATCGCCGCGTTCTCCCGCGCGACCTCACGCAATCTGCTGCTCACCGCGCCATCTTGGGGCGCGCGCAGCATCGGCGGCAAAGGAATTGTTGCTCCGGGCACGGGTAGGCACGGGTGACATCACGGCCGACGACAGGAGACGAGGTTCCGGTCATGACCGAGGACGTACCCGCTCCACCCGCGCGGGATTCCGCCCATCCGCCGCTGACCGAGGGCGGCGCCGAGGACCTGGTCCACGGCATCTGCTTCAAGACCGGCCCGCCCCGGCTGCTCGGCGCCGAACTGGAGTGGCTGGTGCTCGACGCCGAGCGGCCGTGGCTGCCGCTCGCGCCCGAGCGGCTGACCGCGGCGCACGAGGCGGCCCGGGCACTGCCTCTGCGCTCCTGCGTCACGGTGGAGCCGGGCGGCCAGCTGGAGCTCAGTTCCGCCCCTGCCGCCTCCCTCACCGACTGCGTCGACTGGCTCCAGGCCGACCTGGACGCGGTCCGCGGCGCCCTGGGCGAGCGCGGCCTGGTGCTGCGCGGCCTCGGCCGGGATCCGCGCCGGCCGCTGCGCCGGCTGCTGGCGAGTCCCCGCTACGACGCCATGGAGCGCTACTTCGACCGGACCGGCCCCGCCGGGCGCGCCATGATGCGTTCCTCCGCCTCCGTGCAGGTCTGCGTGGACGCCGGGCAGGAGGAGCCCGGCCCGCTCGGGTACGGCCGCCGCTGGCGGATGGCGCACCTGCTGGGCGCCGTCCTGGTGGCCGCCTTCGCCAACTCCCCCGGGGACGAGGGCTCGCACCGGGGCTGGCGGTGCGCGCGGCAGGGCATCTGGAACGACCTTGACCCGCACCGCTCCCTCGCGCCGCCGCTGGACGGCGACCCCCGGGCCGCCTGGACCCGGCACGCGCTGGACACCGAGGTGATGTGCGTACGGGCGCCCGGCAACGGGTGCTGGGAGGTGCCGCGCGGGCTGACCTTCCGCGACTGGGTGCGCACCGGCGGTGCCCGCCACGGTCTGCGCCCGCCCACCGCCGACGACCTGGACTACCACCTCACCACGCTCTTCCCGCCCGTCCGGCCGCGCGGCCACCTGGAGCTGCGGATGATCGACGCGCAGCCCGGCGAGGACGGCTGGCTGGTCCCGACGGCCGTCACGCACGCCCTCTTCGACGACCCGGAGGCCGCCGAGACCGCCTACCGGGCGGTCAAGGCCCTGGGTGACGCGTACGGGACCGCGCGCGCCCCGCGCAACGCCCTGTGGCGGACCGCGGCCCGGGCCGGACTGGCCGATCCGGAGCTGCGCACGGCCGCCACCGCCTGTTTCCGGGCGGCGGCCGAGGCGTTGCCCCGGCTCGGCGCGAGCACGCGCGTGCAGGAGAGCGTGGACGGCTTCACCGATCGCTACGTACGGCGCGGCCGCTGTCCGGCCGACGACGCCGGGGAACACGAACCGCTCCGGCGCCCCGCCGGGAAGGGACAGCGCCCGTGACCACCGAGACCCACCCCGAGACCCCCGCCGAGACCGGCACCGAGCGGCTGCGCGAGCGGGCCGCCGCCGCCCTGACCGCCGCCCGGGCGCGCACGGCCGCGCTGACCGACGCCGTGGACGACCGGGACCTGACCGCGCAGCACTCCCCGCTGATGTCGCCGCTGGTCTGGGACCTGGCGCACATCGGCAACATGGAGGAGCTCTGGCTGCTGCGGAACGTGGCCGGCCGGCCGTCGATGCGTCCCGAGATCGACCCGCTGTACGACGCCTTCGAGCACCCCCGCGCCGAACGGCCGAAGCTGCCCCTGCTGGGCCCGGCCGAGGCGCGCGGTTACACGGCCGAGGTCCGCGGACGCGTCTTCGACCTGCTGGAGCGCACCCCGCTGGAGGGCACGGCCCTGCTCGACGGGGGCTACGTCTTCGGCATGATCGCCCAGCACGAACAGCAGCACGACGAAACGATGCTGATCACCCACCAGCTCCGGGCGGGCGCCCCGGTGCTGACCGCGCCGGACCCCGATCCGCCGCAGGGCCCACCCCCGGCCGCGGCCGAAGTCCTGGTGCCCGGCGGCCCGTTCACCATGGGCACCTCCGTCGAGCCCTGGTCGCTGGACAACGAGCGGCCGGCGCACTCGCGCGAGGTCCCGGCCTTCCTGATCGACACGGCTCCGGTGACCAACGGCGCGTACCAGGCCTTCATGGCCGACGGCGGCTACCGCGAGCGCCGCTGGTGGGCCGCCGAGGGCTGGGACCAGATCCGCGGGCACGACATCACGGCCCCGCTGTTCTGGCACCACGAGGCCGGCCAGTGGCTGCGCCGCCGTTTCGGGGTGACCGAGCCGGTGCCCGCCGACGAGCCGGTGCTCCACGTCAGCTGGTACGAGGCGGACGCGTACGCCCGCTGGGCCGGCCGGCGGCTGCCCACGGAGGCGGAGTGGGAGAAGGCCGCCCGCCACGACCCGGCGACCGGCCGCTCCCGCCGCTACCCCTGGGGCGACGCCGACCCCACGCCCGCGCACGCCAACCTGGGCCAGCGCCACCTGCGCCCCGCCCCCGCGGGCGCCTACCCGGCCGGAGCCTCCCCGCTCGGGGTGCGCCAGTTGATCGGCGACGTGTGGGAGTGGACGGCCTCGGACTTCCTGCCCTACCCGGGGTTCCGCGCCTTCCCGTACCGCGAGTACTCGGAGGTGTTCTTCGGGCCGGAGCACAAGGTGCTGCGCGGCGGCTCGTTCGCGGTGGACCAGGTGGCCTGCCGGGGCACCTTCCGCAACTGGGACCTGCCGGTGCGGCGGCAGATCTTCTCCGGCTTCCGCACCGCGAGGGACGCCTGATGTGCCGTCACCTCGCCTACGTGGGGCCGCCGATACCCCTGGGGCGGCTGCTCGCCGACCCCGAGCACGGCCTCGTGCGGCAGTCCTGGGCACCGCGCCGCCAGCGGCACGGCACCGTCAACGCGGACGGCTTCGGCGTCGGCTGGTACGCCGAGGGCGATCCGGTCCCGGCGCGCTACCGGCGGGCCCGCCCGCTCTGGGGCGACCCGGGCTTCACGGACCTCGCCCGCGTGGTGCGCAGCGGGGCGTTCCTGGCCGCCGTGCGCGACGCCACCCTCGCCGGGCCCGACGGGGAGGCGGCCGCGGCGCCGTTCGCCTCCGGGCCCTGGCTGTTCAGCCACAACGGCGCCCTGCGGGACTGGCCGGACGCGGTGGCGGAACTCGCCGCCGGCCTGCCGCCCCGGGAACTGCTCCAGGCCGTCGCGAGCACGGATTCGGCGTTCGTCTGGGCGCTGGTGCAGCATCGGCTGCGGCAGGGCGACGACCTGGGCACCGCCCTGGCGGAGCCGGTGCGCGAGCTGGCCGGGGCCGCTCCCGGATCCCGGCTGAACCTGCTGCTCACCGACGGCACGGCCATCGCCGCGACCGCCTGGGGGGACTCGCTTTGGTACCTCGCCGATCCGTCCGCGCAGCGGGTGGTGGTGGCCTCGGAGCCCTACGACGACGATCCACGCTGGTGCGAAGTGCCCGACCGGACCCTGCTGACCGCCACGCCCGCCCGGGTCGCCCTGACCCCCCTCAAGGAGACCGCTCCGTGAACGACTTCCAGTTGACCCGGACCCTCGACGAGCACGCCGCCGAGGCGGCGCTGCGCACCGACGTGCTGAGCGGGCTGACCCGCTTCCCGAAGGAGCTGCCGCCGAAGTGGTTCTACGACGCCCGGGGCAGTGAACTCTTCGAGGAGATCACCCGGTTGCCCGAGTACTACCCGACGCGCGCCGAGCGGGAGATCCTGCTGGAACGGGCCCAGGAGATCGCGGCGGTGACCGGGGCGCGCACCCTCGTGGAGCTCGGCTCGGGCTCCTCGGAGAAGACCCGGCACCTGATCGAGGCGCTGCCCGCGCTGGAGACGTACGTACCGGTGGACGTGAGCGAGAGCGCGCTGAGCGGTGCGGCCCAGTCCCTGCTGGCCGATCATCCGGGGCTGCGGGTGCACGCGCTGCTCGCGGACTTCACGCGGCCGCTGCGGCTGCCGGAGTCGGCCGGGCCGCGCCTGGTGGTGTTCCTGGGCGGCACGGTCGGGAACCTGCTGCCGCCCGAGCGGGCCGCCTTCCTGGCGTCCGTACGGGCCATGCTGTCGCCGGGGGACGCCCTGCTGATGGGGACGGACCTGGTCAAGGACGAGGCCGTGCTGGTGGCGGCGTACGACGACGCCCAGGGCGTGACGGCGGAGTTCAACCGGAACGTGCTCGCGGTGATCGACCGGGAGCTGGGGGCGGACTTCCACACCGCCGACTTCGCGCACGTGGCGGTGTGGAACCGGGAGCACGAGTGGATCGAGATGCGGCTGCGGGCCCGGCGGGCGGTGACGGTGAAGGTCCGGGCGCTGGACCTGGCCGTCCCGTTCGAGGAGGGCGAGGAGATCCTGACGGAGGTCTCGGCGAAGTTCCGTCAGGAGGGGGTCCGCAGGGAACTGGCCGAGGCGGGGCTGGAGTTGTCCCACTGGTGGACGGACGCGGCGGGACGCTTCGCGCTGTCCCTGTCGGTGGCGGACGGCGTGACGGGGCCCGGCGCCGGCTGACGCGCCGGGGCCGAGGGGCGCTGCTGCGCGGGCAGGCCCGCCAGCGGGTGCCACTCGCGCCCGCCGGGTGCCGCTCCTAGGACGGCCCGCTGGGCGGCCGCCGCGAGTTCCCGCCGGTCCGGGTGCCGGCCCGGCGGGATCCTCGGCAGCAGCCACACCTCGGCGCGCACCCCGCGCGCCCGGGCGATCCGCCACAGGGAGGCGGTCAGCGGGTCGTCCCCGACGAAGGCGGGCGCCCCGGCGGCCTCCCCGTCCGCCAGCCGGTAGCGCAGCCGCACCGGCTGTACGGGGACCCGCGCGTCCAGCGCCGACTGGAAGGCGGCCCGCCGGAAGGGCCCCTGGGCGCGCCCGCACCAGGTGGAACCCTCGGGGAAGACGGTGATCCGGTCCCCGGCGAGCAGCGCCCGGGTGAGAGTGGCGACGGTGGCGGGCAGGGCCCGGATCCGGTCGCGTTCGATGAACAGGGTGCCCGCGCGGGCGGCGAGCCCGCCGAGCACCGGCCAGCCGCCGATCTCGCTCTTGGCCAGCATCCGGCAGGGCAGCACGGCCGTGACGAGGGGGATGTCCAGCCACGAGATGTGGTTGGCGACGATCAGCCGGGCCCCGTCCCCGCCGTGGGTTCCGTACACGGTGATCCGTATCCCCAGGGCCCGCAGGAGCGCCGCCGACCAGGCCCGGACGACGGCGTGGCGGGGCCGGGCGGGCAGCAGCCGGACCGGGGCGGCGCCGGGGACGGCGAGCAGGAACAGGGCGAGGGCGGTGGCGAGCCGGAGTACGGCACGCGGGACGCCCGCGGCCCGGCCGGGATGCCCGGCGCACTGCTGCGGGGTGCAGGGCGCGGTGGGCAGCCAGACGCTCATGCGCCCGGGGCGAGCGAGAGGAAGTGGTTCAGGTAGCGCGGGTTGGTCCGGCGCAGGGAGAGCAGCACGTACAGGTCCGCGCAGCCGAACCCGGCGTCCAGGGCGGGCTCCCCGCACACCCAGGCGCCGAGGCGCAGGTAGCCGCGCAGCAGGGGCGGCAGCTCCATGCGGCCGGGGACGGTGACGCCCTCGGGGCTCCACGGGAGGTGCGGGGTGACGCGGTACTCCTGCGGGGCGAGGTTGCGGGCCAGGACGGTCTCACGGGTGGCGGCGGCCAGCACCCCGCCGTCGGCCAGCGGGATCGAGCAGCAGCCGGCGAGCCAGTTGTGGCCGGAGCGCTCCATGTAGCGGGCGAGGCCGGCCCAGATCAGGGCGATGACGGCGCCGTTGCGGTGGTCGGGGTGCACGCAGGAGCGGCCGACCTCGACCAGGTCCGGGCGGATCGGGTCGAGGGCGGAGAGGTCGAACTCGCCCTCGGAGTAGAGGCGCCCGGCGACGGCGGCGCGCTCGGGGGGCAGCAGCCGGTAGGTGCCGACGACCTGCTCGGTCTCCTCGTCGAGGACGAGGAGGTGGTCGCAGTAGGCGTCGAAGGAGTCGATGTCGAGGCCCGGCTCGGGGCCGTCGAGGCGGGCGCCGAGCTCACCGGCGAAGACCTGGTGGCGCAGGCGCTGGGCAGCCCGCACCTCGTTCTCGTCCCGGGCGAGGCGGACGGTGTACCGGGGGGTGGCGGGGGCGGGGGGTGCGAGGGGGGACGGGGACAGGGGTGCGATGGTCATGGCTGCTCCTGATCCGGGCACGTGGGGCCGGGCCGCAGGTGGCGGGCCCGGCTCCTTTACTTCTTCCGTGACCGGCTGGATTCGACATGACCGCGCAGCGGCACTTGGATGTGCGGACGCTGAACTCAGCGGACCGGTGTCCCCCTCCCGGGCGAACCGGTGCCTTCTCGGCGCCTCGGCGCCCCGGCGGGCCGGTGCCCCGCCGGGCCGGGCCTCAGCGGTCCGAGCTGAGGACCTTGCTCACCGTGTCCGAGGCCGTCTTCGCGGCCTGCGCGGGGTCCTGCCCGTTCAGCACCGCCGTCATGTACGGCTTGATGGGATTCTTCGCCTCGACCTCGGCCCAGCGCGCGGACTTGGGGGTGGCCCGGCCCTGGGCGGCGCCGGCGGCCATGGCGGCGGCCCCGTCGTTGCCGTCGACCAGGTGCGCGAGGGTGGTCTTGTTGGGGACGTAGCTCATGGTGCGGGCGAGTTCCGTCTGCCACTTCTCGCTGACCAGGGCGGTGATCAGGTCGACGGCACGGTCACGCTGCCCGGTCTTCTCCGGGATGATCAGGTCGGAACCGCCGGTGAAGACGGCACCGGGCTTCTCGGAGGTCTTGCCGGGGATGGGGAAGAAGCCGAGCTTGCCCTTGAGCGCGGGGTTGGCCGCCTCGATCTGCGCGGCCTGGCCGGGCGGGGCGATGATCTGGGCGACCTGGCCGCGGGCGAAGACCTCGGACTGCGGGGGCGTCTCCTCGTCGGCGCCCCGGGGGCCGTCGCCGAGGCCCTGGAGCTGCTTGTAGAAGTCCATCCCGGCCAGCGCCTTCGGGTCGTCGAGGGCGCCGACCCACTGGCCGCTCGTCTCGACGGCCAGCTCGCCGCCCTCGTCCCAGATGAACCCGGCGAGGACGTACCAGTTCTGGCCGGGCAGGTAGATGCCCTGCTGGTCGCCCTTGTCGAGCTTCTGGGTGTCGGCGATCCATTCCTGACGGGTCTTGGGCGGAGTCTTGATCCCGGCGGTCGCGAAGAGGTCCTTGTTGTAGATGACCACCCGGTTGGCGGCGTACCAGGGGACCCCGTACTGGGCCCCGTTGACGCTGCCCGGGTCGGAAAGGCCCCGGAGCCAGTCCTTGCTGCCCCACGAGCGCAGGCCTTCGAGGGTGAGCTCGGAGAGGCCGCCGGCCTCGACGTACTGGGCGACCTGGGTGTTGCCGACCTCGATGACGTCGGCGCCCTCCTTGGCCGTGCCGTCCAGGACGGCGTTGACCTTGTCGCCGATGCCCTTCCACTCCTGCATCCGTACGTCGAGGTCGACGCCGGGGTGCTGCTTCTCGAAATCGGCCGTGAACTTCGAGATGAAGTCGTCCGAGGCGCTGCCCTTCATCAGCCAGAGGGTCACCTTCCCGGAGCCCGCGCCGGAACCGGCCGACTGGCCGCCACAGCCGGTCAGGGCGGCGGTCGCCGCGAGGGCCGTGCACAGGGCGAGGAAGCGCATCTTCACGGGGGTCACCGGGTCACCTTCTGGGGATGGATCTCAGATGGCTTGAAATTGGCATAGACCAATGAGCGGGTCAACCCCCTTCTCCCCGGGATTGTTCACGCAAAGTTCGCGGACCAGGCCGTACTGGGGCACCGTGGAACAAGGCAACAGCGACGACTGGCGGGAGACCCCCATGTCCAACCACACCTACCGGGTGACCGAGATCGTCGGCACCTCTCCCGAGGGCATCGATCAGGCCATCCGGAACGGGATCACCCGTGCGGGCCAGACCCTCCACCACCTGGACTGGTTCGAGGTCACGCAGGTACGCGGACACATCGAGAACGGCCAGGTCGCGCACTACCAGGTAGGACTGAAGGTGGGCTTCCGCCTCGACGGCGAGGAGTGACGGCCGGGGAGGACGGACCGGGCGCGCCGGCTCCCTCAGGTGCGCCCCTCGCCCTCCTGGGCGGACTTGAGCTCCGGCGCCTCGGCCGCCCAGTTGGCCAGAACCACGCGGAAACCGGCGGCGCGGGCGGCCTGGCAGACGAGTTCGTCGTCGTCGACGAGCATCCGGACCTCGCGGCCCCGCGCGAGGCGCTTCAGCACGTCCAGCTTGGTCAGCCGGGCCGGCCGCCGGTCCTGGTTCCCCCGCATCCACACCCGACCCTCGGGCAGACCGTGCCGGGCCAGCCAGTCGGCGGTGTCCGCCCGGCAGCGCTCCGGGCGGCCGGTCAGGTACACGACCTCGCAGTCGGCCGCGCTCTCCACCGCCAGCGCGATGCCCCGGGCCAGCGGCGGATCGGCCGGGGCCGCGCCGAAGAAGCCGTCCCAGTCCCGGGGGCGGCGCTCCAGGAAGTGCTGCCGGTGGGCGGTGTCGGCGAGGGTGTTGTCGATGTCGAAGACGGCCAGGGGTCTGCGGGGTGCGCTCTCTGTCATGACCGCAGCGTAAACGCCACTCAGCCCCGCCCGGCGGGGGGCGGGAATCATCCCGCGCGGCGGGCGTTGACAGCAGTGTGATGCAGAAGATCTCGATCCTCGACCGGTCCCGCACGCGTGAGGGGCAGCCCGCCGCGCGGGCGCTGCGCGACACCGTGGAGCTGGCCCGGGTGGCGGAGGAGCTCGGCTACCACCGCTTCTGGGTCTCGGAGCACCACAGCGTCCCCGGCGTCGCGGGCTCCGCGCCGACCGTCCTGGCCGCCGCCGTGGCCGCCGCCACCCGCCGCATCCGGGTCGGCACGGGCGGGGTGATGCTGCCCAACCACCAGCCGCTGGTGGTGGCGGAGCAGTTCGGCGTCCTGGAGTCGCTGTTCCCCGGCCGGATCGACATGGGCCTCGGCCGCTCGGTCGGCTTCACCGGCGGCATCCGCCGCGCCCTGGGCCGGGACACCGAGGACGCCGACCGCTTCGAGGAGCAGCTGACCGAGCTGCTTGGCTGGCTCGACGGCACCCAGCGCGCCCACCCGCAGGTGCACGCCCGCCCGGCGGAGGGGCTGCGGATCCCGCCGTTCGTCCTGGCCACCGGGGAGGGCGCGGGGATCGCCGCCCGCGCCGGGCTGCCGCTGGTGGTGGGCGACCTGCGGGCGCGCGACCGGGTCGTGGAGGTCATCGGCCGCTACCGCGAGCAGTTCCGCCCCTCCTCCTGGTGCGCGCGGCCCCACGTGCTGGTCTCCGGCACCGTCGCGGTCGCCGCCACCGAGGAGGCCGCCCGGCGGATCCTCGTCCCGGAGGCCTGGGCGCTGGCCCACTCCCGCACCCGGGGCAGCTTCCCGCCCCTGCGCCCGGCCGAGGAGGTCGAGGCGCTGGAGATGACCCCCAAGGAGCGCGAACTGTACGAGGGCGCCCTGACCGGGCACGTCGCCGGCACCCCGGAGCGGGTCGCGGCGGAACTCGCCCGGATCGCGCAGGACACCGGCGCCGACGAGCTGCTCGTCACCACCTCCACGTACGACCGTACGGCGCTGCTGGAGAGCTTCGCCGCGCTGGCCCGGCTCGCCAGACTGGGGTAGGGGCCTAAACTGGGGCGAATGCGCCACTCCCCCGACGCCCACTCCCCCGCCGCCGCCGGACGCGATGCCGTCGATCCCTACGTACGGGTGCGCGGCGCCCGGGAGCACAACCTGCGCGGGGTCGACGTGGACATCCCGCGCGACACGCTGACCGTCTTCACCGGCGTTTCCGGTTCCGGGAAGAGCTCCCTGGCCTTCGGCACCCTGTACGCGGAGGCCCAGCGCCGCTACTTCGAGTCGGTGGCCCCCTACGCCCGGCGGCTCATCCACCAGATCGGCGCCCCGAAGGTGGACTCGGTGACCGGGCTGCCGCCCGCCGTCTCCCTGGAGCAGCGCCGCTCCTCGCCGGGCTCGCGCTCCTCGGTGGGTACGGTCACCCTGCTCTCCAACTCCCTGCGGATGCTGTTCTCCCGGGCCGGTACGTACCCGCCCGGCGCGCCGCGCCTGGACTCGGACTCCTTCTCCCCCAACACCGCCGCCGGGGCCTGCCCCTCCTGCTCCGGGCTCGGCCGGATCCACCGCACCAGCGAGGAACTGCTCGTCCCCGATCCGTCCCTGTCGATCCGTCAGGGTGCCATCACCGCCTGGCCGGGGGCCTGGCAGGGCAAGAACCTGCGGGACGTGCTGGAGGCGCTCGGCCACGACGTGGACCGGCCCTGGCGGGAACTGCCGGCGGCGGAGCGGGAGTGGATCCTGTTCACCGAGGAGCAGCCGGTGGTCACCGTGCACCCGGTGCGCGATGCCGACCGGATCCAACGGCCGTACCAGGGCACCTACATGAGCGCGCACCGCTATGTGATGCGGACCTTCTCGGACACCAAGAGCGCCACCCTGCGGGCGCGCGCCGAGAGGTTCCTCACCGATGCGCCGTGCCCGGTGTGCGGGGGGCGCCGGCTGCGGCCGGAGGCCCTGGCCGTGACCTTTGCGGGCCGTACGATCGCGGAGCTCGCGGGGGTGGCGCTGACCGAGCTGGACGACGTACTCTCCGGCGCCCTGCCGCAGGGGGAGGCCGCCCGGGTGCTCGCGGAGGACCTGCGGGCGCGGATCGGGCCGGTCGTGGAGCTCGGGCTCGGTTACCTCAGCCTGGACCGGACCGCCCCGACGCTGTCGGCGGGCGAGCTCCAGCGGCTGCGGCTGGCCACGCAGCTGCGGTCGGGGCTGTTCGGGGTGGTGTACGTACTGGACGAGCCGTCGGCGGGGCTGCACCCGGCCGACACCGAGGCGCTGCTCGGCGTACTGGACCGGCTCAAGGCGGCCGGAAACACCGTCTTCGTGGTGGAGCACGACCTGGACGTGGTGCGGTACGCGGACTGGCTGGTGGACGTCGGCCCGCTGGCCGGGGAACACGGCGGCCGGGTGCTGTACAGCGGGCCGCCCGGGGAGCTGGCGGGCGTGGCGGAGTCGGCGACGGCCCGCCACCTGTTCGCGGGGACACCCGCGCAGGCCCCGCGGCCGGTGCGGACGGCCACCGGATCGGTCCGGCTGACGGACGTCGACCGGAACAACCTGCGGGGGGTGACGGCGGAGTTCCCCCTCGGGGTGTTCACGGCGGTGACCGGCGTGTCCGGTTCGGGGAAGTCCACGCTGGTGGAGGTGCTGGCGCGGGAGGCCGAAGGGCGGCTGGCGGAGCCGGACTTCCCGGTGCGGCGGCTGGTGGAGGTCGACCAGAAGCCGATCGGGCGCACGCCCCGCTCCAACCTGGCCACCTACACGGGGCTGTTCGACGTCGTGCGCAGGCTGTTCACCGCCCTCCCGGAGTCGAAGGCGCGCGGCTGGAAGGCCGGCCGGTTCTCCTTCAACGTGCCGGGCGGCCGCTGCGAGACCTGCCAGGGCGAGGGTTTCGTCTCGGTCGAGCTGCTCTTCCTGCCCAGTACGTACGCCCCTTGCCCCGCCTGCGGGGGTGCCCGGTACAACCCCGAGACGCTGGAGGTGCGTTACTGCGGGCTGGACATCGCGGAGGTGCTCGCTCTGACGGTGGAGGCGGCCGCGGAGTTCTTCTCGGGGGTTCCGGCGGCCGAGCGCAGCCTGCGGGCCCTGGCGGACATCGGGCTGGGGTACCTGCGGCTGGGACAGCCCGCCACGGAGCTCTCGGGCGGCGAGGCGCAGCGCATCAAGCTGGCGACGGAACTGCAGCGGCTGCGCCGGGACCACACCCTGTACCTGCTGGACGAACCGACGACGGGTCTGCACCCGGCCGATGTGCGGGTGCTGCTGGGACAGCTGCACGGGCTGGTGGACGCGGGGCATTCGGTGGTGGTCGTGGAGCACGACATGGAGGTGGTCGCGGGCGCGGACTGGGTCATCGACCTGGGTCCGGGCGGCGGTACGGAGGGCGGCCGCGTGACGGCCTGCGGCCCGCCCTCCGAGGTCGCCTCCTCGGCGGCCGCCCTGACGGCCCCGTACCTGGCGAGGGCGCTGGGCCGTTAGGGCGCTGGGCCGTTAGGGCGCTGGGCCGTCAGGGGGTCACGCGGCGGGCGGCGGCGGTCGGGGTCAGCCGCCGCACAGGGCCGTGTCCACGACGTCCTCCAGGTGCTCGGTGGCCTTGCCGTCCGGCGGGACGCTGGTCACCGCGATGTTGACGGCGCGATGGTCCTTGTCGGTGACTCCGCCGCGGGTCTCGAAACCGGGGATGTCACCGCCGTGGCCCCAGTAGACGCCGCCGCACGACAGCGGCCTGCTCATGATCCCCAGGCCGTAGCCGGCGCCGGTGTTCCCGATGGGGACGGTGGTGCGCATCTGGGTGAGCTGGGGCTCCTTGAGGAGCCGGCCCTCCAGGAGGGCGGTGTAGAACCGGTTCATGTCGGCGTTGGTGGAGATCATCTGACCCGCCGCCCAGCCCACGGAGGGGTCGATCGCCGTGACGTCGCGCAGCGGCGCGCCCGGGGCGTCGCGCTGGTAGCCGTGCGGGTGGGGTTCGCGGATGGTCATGTCGCCGGCGGCGGGGAAGTAGGTGTGGCGCAGGCCGATCGGCTTGATGACGCGCCGGTCGATCTCCTCGCCCAGCGGCCGGCCGGTGATCTTCTGCGCGATCAGCCCGGCAACCACGTAGTTCGTGTTGCTGTAGGACCACTTCTCGCCGGGGGCGAAGAGGGCTTCGCGCCCGAGGGCACGGTCGAGGAGGTCACGGGGTTCGAGGTAGCGGCCGTGCAGGACGTCCTCGTCGATGAGGTCCTCGTAGTCGGGGAGTCCGCTGGTGTGCTGGAGCAGCTGCCGGACATTGATCTTGTTCCCGTCGATGCCCTTGCCGCGGACCAGGCCCGGCAGGTACGTGTCGACCGTCGCGTCGAGGTCGACCTTCCCCTCGGCGACCAGCTGGAGCACGACCACCGCGGTGAACGTCTTGGTGCTGCTGCCTATGCGCACCTGGCCGTCGCCGGGCACCTTCGCGCCGGTGGCTATGTCCCCGACGCCCGCGGTGTAGGTGCGGGCGTGGCCCTTGGCATCCGTGACGGTCGCGAGGGCGGCGGGCTGGCCGTCGGAGCGTACGAGGGCGGTCAGTCCGCGCTGGACGGCGTCGGGCCCGGCGCCCGGCCCGGCGGCGAACGCCGCGGTGGGTGCCAGGACGCTCAGTACGACGGCGCCCACGGCCACCGCCGCCGTCGTGGAACGGAACCGGAACCTCTGCTTGGTCTGCTCGCGCACGGGCCAACTCCTTGGGGAATCATCGGGAAAGCCACGGTGTGTGGTGGGCCCAACGATTCCCGACGGGGGCGCGGCGGACGATCCCGCTACCGCCCGGCCCGTGGGTGGGGATAGCCCCCGGTCTCAGGCATCCCCGGGCAGAAGGTGCTGCGCCAGTTCCCGGAAGCTCCATTGCCCCTGGGTACGGGTGAAGGTCCAGACGAGGTCGTAGCGATCGGGCCAGTACGGGGGCAGGCCCAGGATCCGGTCCGCGCCGAGGGCGCGCAGCAGACGGGGGACGCCGCTGTCCTCCCAGCAGACGAGGACGGGCATCCGGGACCCCAGCACGGCCCGCGCCAGGTCCGCCTCGCCGCCGAGGGCGAACTCACCGCGTACGGGCATCCGCAGGGCGTGGGCCATCGGCTCCAGGGTCTGCTTGCACCGGACGGGGGCACCGGCCGGCCCGCCGGTCGCGAACAGCGCGGCGGGCCGGGGCAGGCGGGCGTGCTCGGACGGCGCGAACAGCTGGTGCAGCTCCTCGGCGCGGCGCACGCCCCGGCCGGCGAGGGAGCCGGGGTGCGGGACGCCGTCGTCGTCCTCGGCGGTGTCCCCGGGATACGGCTTCTCGGCGTGTCGGATCACCATGACGAGGGCGTCCTTCACGGACGGCTGCGGGCCCGGGGCCGGCCCGCGGCGCGCCTCCCCGGCGGTGCACCCGGCCGCCGCCAGGGGTGCGAGGGCGGCGGCCAGCACGCTGCGTCGGCGCGGTCCGGACCCGGCGGGGGCTTGTGGCATGGGGCCACTGAACCGCACGGGCCGCGCCCGCCCGGGGCGCGGCGCGGCGTACGCGCCGGTACGGGCGCCCGGTCGGCCGATCGGATCAGCCGATCGGCGGACGGCACCGGCCGTGGACGGCGCCGGCCGTGAACGGCTCTGGCCCCGGCTCTGACCCCGGCCCCGGCCGGCTCCCGGCGCGCCCGGCCGGTCAGCGCTTGCGGAGGGCGCGTAGCCACTCCTTGTTCATCGCGGCGATCGACGGCAGCGGGATGCCCTTGGGGCAGGCCGTGGCGCACTCGCCGGTCAGGGTGCAGCCGCCGAAGCCCTCGTCGTCCATCCGGGCCACCATGTCCAGCACCCGGGTCTCGCGCTCGGGCGAGCCCTGCGGAAGCACGCCGAGGTGGTTGACCTTGGCGGAGGTGAACAGCATCGCGGAGCCGTTGGGGCAGGCCGCCACGCAGGCGCCGCAGCCGATGCACTCGGCGTGCTCGAAGGCGGAGTCGGCGGCGGGCTTGGGCACGGCGGTGGCGTGGGCCTCGGGCGCGGATCCGGTCGGCGCGGTGATGTAGCCGCCGGCCTGGATGATCCGGTCGAAGGCGCTGCGGTCCACGACCAGGTCCTTGACCACGGGGAAGGCCGAGGCCCGCCAGGGTTCGACGTCGATGGTGTCGCCGTCGGCGAAGGAGCGCATGTGGAGCTGGCAGGTGGTGGTGCGTTCGGGGCCGTGCGCGTCGCCGTTGATGACGAGGCTGCACGCGCCGCAGATGCCCTCGCGGCAGTCGTGGTCGAAGGCGACCGGATCCTCGCCGCGCAGGATGAGGTCCTCGTTGAGGGTGTCGAGCATCTCCAGGAAGGACATGTCCTTCGAGATGCCGTCGACCTCGTAGGAGGCCATGGCGCCGGGGGCGTCGGCGTTCTGCTGGCGCCAGACGCGCAGGGTGAGCTTCATGCGTAGCTCCGCTGGGTGGGGTGGACGTACTCGAAGACGAGGTCTTCCTTGTGCAGGACGGGTGCGGCTCCGGTGCCGCGGTACTCCCAGGCGGCCGCGTAGCCGAACTCCTCGTCGCGGCGGGCGGCTTCGCCGTCCGGGGTCTGGGACTCCTCGCGGAAGTGGCCGCCGCAGGACTCGGCGCGGTGGAGGGCGTCGAGGCACATCAGCTCGGCGAGTTCGAGGTAGTCGACGACGCGGTTGGCCTTCTCCAGGGACTGGTTGAACTCCTGGCCGCCGCCGGGGACCTTGATCCGTCGCCAGAACTCCGCGCGGATCTCCGGGATGCGGGCGAGCGCCTTGCGCAGGCCCTCCTCGGTGCGGGCCATTCCGCAGTACTCCCACATCAGTTCACCGATCTCCCGGTGGAAGGAGTCGGGGGTGCGGTCGCCGTCGACGGCGAGCAGCGTGGCGAGGCAGTCGCGGGTCTCGCGCACGGCGGCCGCGGCCTCGGGGTGGCTGTCGTCGACCTGCTCGTGGTGCGGGTGGCGGGCCAGGTAGTCGTTGATGGTGGAGGGGAGGACGAAGTAGCCGTCGCCGAGGCCCTGCATGAGGGCGGAGGCGCCGAGGCGGTTGGCGCCGTGGTCGGAGAAGTTGGCCTCGCCGATCGCGAAGAGGCCGGGGACGGTGGTCTGGAGGTCGTAGTCGACCCACAAGCCGCCCATCGTGTAGTGCACGGCGGGGTAGATCCGCATGGGGACCTCGTACGGGTCCTCGGCGGTGATCCGCTCGTACATCTCGAAGAGGTTTCCGTACTTCTCGGCGACCTTGTCCCGGCCCATGCGGCGGATGGCGTCGGCGAAGTCGAGGTAGACGCCCTGGCCGCCGGGGCCCACGCCGCGGCCCTCGTCGCAGACGTTCTTCGCGGCGCGGGAGGCGATGTCGCGGGGCACGAGGTTGCCGAAGGAGGGGTAGATGCGCTCCAGGTAGTAGTCGCGCTCGTGCTCGGGGATCTCCGCGGCGGGGCGGGTGTCGCCCTTGGCCTGGGGGACCCAGATCCGGCCGTCGTTGCGCAGCGACTCGCTCATCAGGGTGAGCTTGGACTGGTGCTCGCCGGTGCGCGGGATGCAGGTGGGGTGGATCTGGGTGAAGCAGGGGTTGGCGAAGTGGGCACCGCGCCGGTGCGCCCGCCAGATGGCGGTCGCGTTGGAGTTCATGGCGTTGGTGGAGAGGTAGAAGACGTTGCCGTAGCCGCCGCTCGCGAGGACGACGGCGTCGGCGTAGTACGTGGAGATCCGGCCGGTGACCAGGTCGCGGGCGACGATGCCGCGGGCCACGCCGTCGACGGTGATCAGGTCGAGCATCTCGGTGCGGGCGTGCATCTCGACGTTGCCGGCGGCGATCTGGCGGGACAGCGCCTGGTAGGCGCCGAGCAGCAGCTGCTGTCCGGTCTGGCCGCGGGCGTAGAAGGTGCGCGAGACCTGGACGCCGCCGAAGGAGCGGGTGTCGAGGAGGCCGCCGTACTCGCGGGCGAAGGGGACGCCCTGGGCGACGCACTGGTCGATGATCTCGACGGAGATCTGGGCGAGGCGGTGGACGTTGGACTCGCGGGCGCGGAAGTCGCCGCCCTTGACGGTGTCGTAGAACAGGCGGTGGACGGAGTCCCCGTCGTTGCGGTAGTTCTTCGCGGCGTTGATGCCGCCCTGCGCGGCGATGGAGTGCGCGCGGCGGGGCGAATCGGAGAAGCAGAACTGGACGACCTGATAGCCCTGCTCGGCGAGGGTGGCGCCGGCCGCGCCGCCCGCCAGGCCGGTGCCGACGACGATGACGCGGTGCTTGCGGCGGTTGGCGGGGTTGACGAGCCGGGCCTCGAAGCGGCGGCGGTCCCAGCGTTCGGCGATCGGGCCGCCGGGGGCCTTGGTGTCGGCGATCGGTTCGCCGGTGGTGTAGTGGGTGTACTCGGTCATGGTCAGCTCACCACTCCGGTCATGACGGCGACGGGGACGGACACGAAGCCCGCGAAGAGGACGAGGGCCAGGGCGTTGGCCAGGAACTTCAGCGTCCGCTCGCGCCGGGCGCGGCCCGCGCCGAGGGTCTGGGCGGCGCTCCAGAAGCCGTGGCGGACGTGCAGGCCGAGGGCGGCCATCGCCACGAGGTAGATCGTGTTGCCGTACCAGGTGGAGAAGGTGGCCAGGACGTTCTCGTACGGGTGACCGGCCCAGGCGCGCTCGTTGACGGTGAGGGTGGTCAGGTCGAGGAGGTGCCACACGATGAAGAGGGCGAGGATGACGCCGCCCCAGCGCATGGTGCGGGTGGCGTAGCTCGCCCGGCGGCGCCGGTGGGCGTACTTCACCGGGCGGGCCTTGATGTCGCGGCGGCTGAGCTGGTAGGCGCAGACGGCGTGGGCGACGACGGCGGCGACCAGCGCCACGCGGACGGTCCACAGGGCCCACTCGCGGTGCAGGAAGGGGGAGCCGAGGGTGCGCAGCCAGTGGGCGTAGCCGTTGAACTCCTCCGGCCCGAAGAAGATCTTGAGGTTGCCGAGCATGTGCACGACGAGGTAGCCGAGCATGATCAGGCCGGAGACGGCCATCACGGACTTCTTGCCGAGAGTGGAGTCCCAGACGGTGCGCGGGGTGGACGGCCGTCGGGCCGTCCGCGTTGCCAGAGCCATGCCCTAGACCGTAGGGACCAAAGTCCCGAAAGGTCCAAGACATGGAAGAGCTGATCTCGATAGCCGCTCCCTATCGTGGGCGCTAACCTGGGCGGATGCAGTTCCAGCAGCTCCTCTATTTCGTGGCCGTCGCCGAGACCCGGCACTTCACCCGCGCCGCCGAGCGCGAGCACGTGGCACAGCCCTCGCTGTCCCAGCAGATCAAGGCCCTGGAACGGGAACTGGGGGCCGAGCTCTTCAGCCGCGCCCGGGGGAACATCACGCTCACCGACGCGGGCGAGGCGCTGCTGCCGCTGGCCCGCCGGATCCTGGCCGACGCGGATACCGCGCGGCTGGAGGTGCAGGAGCTGGCGCAGTTGCGGCGCGGGCGGGTGCGGCTGGGGGCGACGCCGAGTGTGTGCACGGGGCTGCTGCCCGCCGTCCTGCGGGCCTTCCACACGGCGCATCCGGGGATCGAGCTGCTGATCGAGGAGAGCGGTTCGCTCGACCTCGTACGGGAACTCGCGCGCGGGGTCCTGGACCTGGCGCTGATCGCGCTGCCGCTGCCGCCCTCCGCGCCCGCCCTGACGACGGTGGAGCTGCTGACGGAGGACCTGGTGGTGGTCTCGTCGGCCGCCCTCCCGCCCCCGGCGGGCGGCCGGGAGCTGTCTCTCGCCGATCTGCGCGACGAGCCCATGGTGATGTTCCGGCACGGCTACGACCTGCGGGACCTGACGGTGACGGCCTGCCGGGCGGCGGGCTTCGAGCCGGTGTTCACGGTGGAGGGCGGCGAGATGGACGCGGTCCTGGGCTTCGTGCGGGCGGGGCTGGGCATCGCGGTGGTCCCGGCCATGGTCGTCGACCAGGCCGACCCGGGGCTGCGCGCCACCCGCCTCGCGGGCTCCCCGCTGCGCCGCACGATCGCCCTGGCCCACCGCACGGACGTGGCGCCCCCGCGCGCCGCCCGCGAACTCAAGCGCATGCTGGTCGGCTGAGCCCCCACGGCGGGCCGGACGGGGCGGGGTACTCGCCGGCGCGGGCGCCGGCGAGGGTGCCGGGGCCCCGACCCGGGCCTTCCTACACCGCCGCATGGGGCTCGGCCGCCGGTTCCGGGCGGGGCGGCAGGGCTCTGTCGAGGCCGTCCGCCAGGAGGGCGAAGGCGGCATCGGCGTCGGTGAGGGCCGCCGGGTAGGCCTCGTCGGCGCTCTGACCGGCGGCCATGCGGCGCCAGTTCTCCCGGCCCAGCTCCTGGCGGACCGACACCAGCTGGAGCGCCGCCAGGCGGGCGGTGAGCGGGAGGACCGACTCCGCCTCCAGGACGGCGGCGAGCAGCTCCACCTCGCGCGCCGTGTAGTGCGCCATCCGCGACTCCAGGCTGGGGGTGGTGTACAGCAGGCCCTGGAAGGCGAGCACGTCTGGATGGTCGCAGAGGCCGGTGATGGGATCGCGCTCCGCGAGGGCCGCCAGGAAGTGCTCGCGCACCGCCCGCACCGGCGTTCTGCCGGGCTCCCGGGCGCGCACGATGCGGGCCGCCTCGTCCTGGTGGTCGGCGAACCGGTCGAGCAGCAGGTCCTCCTTGCTCGGGAAGTACCGGAACAGGGTGGGCTTGGACACCTCCGCCGCCGCGGCCACATCGGCCACGGACACGGCGTCGAAGCCCCGTTCCAGGAAGAGTTCCAGCGCCGTGGCCGCCAGCTGGCGGCGCGTACGCAGTTTCTTGCTCTCGCGCAGACCCGTCGTCTTGTCCATGCTCACAAGGTACCCCATTTTCATTACCGAGTCAATTTCATTACCGGGTTGCTTTTTCTCACGCGAGGCGCTTGCCTTGAGTCAACGACGACGAGAGGACATCCGATGACCGACGTGGTGATCGTGGGCTCCGGCCCCACCGGCTTGACCCTGGCGTGCGACCTCGCCCTCCGGGGCGTCCGCGTCCGCCTCCTCGACGAACGGCCGGGCCCGCACCGCGAGTCGCGCGGCAAGGGCCTCACCCCGGACAGCCTGGATGTCTTCGGCCGGCTGGGCACCGCGGAGCGGCTCTTCGCCCTGGGCACCACGGACCTGGTCCTGCGCAAGTACTTCGACGGCGTCCACGTCGCCGATACACCGGCGGGCAGCGGGCTTCTCATCCCCCAGTGGCAGGTCGAGGAGGTACTGCGCGAGCGGCTCGCCGGCTTCGGCGTACGGACCGAGTACGGGGCCCGGGTCGTCGGCATCACGCAGGACACCGAGGGGATCACCGCCCGGCTGTCCGACGGCCGTTCGGTCCACGCTGGCTACCTCGCCGGGTGCGACGGCGGCCGCGGCGCCACCCGGGGGCTGCTCGGGATCCCCTTCGAAGGGGACTCCGAGGACGCGACGACGATGGTGCTCGGGGACGTGCGGGCCCCCGGCCTGAGCCGCGCGTACTGGCACCAGTGGTTCACCTCCGACGGCGGCGGCATCCTGCTCTGCCCGATGCCGGGGACGGACTCCTTCCAGCTCCAGGCCTCGCCCGAACTCGACGAGGACGGCCGGACCCTGCCCCCGACGCTGGAGGGCTTCCAGCGGCTCTTCGACCGGCACGCCCGGATGCCGGGAATACGGCTGACGGAGCCCACCTGGATATCGCAGTGGCGGGTCAACGTCCGGATGGCTCCCCGGATGCGCGCGGGCCGGGCCTTCCTCGCCGGGGACGCGGCGCATGTGCACCCGATAGCCGGCGGGCTGGGCATGAAGACCGGCATCCAGGACGCGGTGGCCCTCGGGCGGACCCTCGCGACAGCCCTGGCCGGTCCTGGCGGAGAGGAGGGGCTCGACGCCTACGAAGCCGAACGGCTGCCCGCGGCGTCGGACGTCCTGCGCGACACCACGGCCCGGCACCACCGCGTGCTGGCCGCCGTCCGCGAACCCGGCCGGGGCACCGAAGCCGGACTCGACTGACCGCGGGGCCGGGCTGGGTCAGCTGGGAGCCGGACAATCGGGCCGGGTCGGGTCGGGCCGGGCCGTGCGGCCGGGTCGGGACGGCCGGGTCAGGGGGTCGTGATCGCGTCCGAGAGGGAGAGGGTGTGGATGCGGTCGGGGGCGCCGGGGCGGGCGTAGTACCAGCCCTGGGCGGTGTCGCAGCCCAGGGCGCGCAGCTGGGCCGCCTGAACGCCGGTCTCCACCCCCTCGACCGTCACGGCGAGTTCGAGGCTGTGGGCCAGGGCGACGATGCCCTCCACGATCTTGACGTCGACGGGGTTGGCCGGCTGCTGCTGCATCCCCTGGGTGAAGGAGCGGTCCAGCTTGAGGACGCTGACGGGCAGGCGGCGCAGGTTGGCCAGGTTCGAGTAGCCGGTGCCGAAGTCGTCGAGCGCGATGTCGACGCCGAGGGCCGCGAGCCGGCGAAGGGGTTCCAGGAGTTCGTCGTCGGCCCCGATCAGCGCCGACTCGGTGACCTCCAGGCACAGCGCGCCCGGGGCCAGGCCCGAGCTCTCCAGGACCCGTACGGTGTCGGCGACCAGGCCCGGGTGGTGGAGCTGCGTCGGCGAGAGGTTGACGTTGACGCGCAGGGCCGAGCCGCCGTGCTCGCGCTGCCAGGCGCGGGCCTGGCGGACGGACTCCTCCAGGACCCAGCGGCCGAGCGGCACGATGAGCCCGGTGCGTTCCGCGAGCGGGATGAAGCGGTCCGGGCCGAGCACCCCGTGCTGCGGGTGCGACCAGCGCACCAGTGCCTCGGCGCCGTGCACGCTGCCGTCGTGCATGTGCACCAGCGGCTGGTACTCGATGAAGAACTCGCCGCGTTCCAGGGCCGCGGGCAGGGCGTTGGTCAGCCCGTGCCGGGTGATGGCGCGGGCGTCGGCCTCCGCGTCGGCGAACTCGAAGCGGTTGCCGCCGGCCGCCTTGGCCCGGTACATGGTGATGTCGGCGCTGCGCAGCACCTCCGCCGGGGTGCGTTCGCCCGACCGGCCCTCGACGATGCCGATGCTGCCGCGGACCGTCAGCTCCCGGCCCTCCAGCCGGATGGGGGTGGACAGGGCGGAGAGGATGCGGACCGCGAGGTCGGTCACCTTCTCCTCGCTGTCGGCGGCGGGGCCGGTGGTGAGGGCGACGAACTCGTCGCCGCCGAGGCGGGCGATCACCTCGCCCGGTCCGGTCGCGCAGCTCTGCAGGCGGTCGGCCACCTCGACCAGCAGCCGGTCCCCCGCCGAGTGGCCGAGGCTGTCGTTGACCGCCTTGAAGCCGTCGAGGTCCAGGTAGCACAGGCCGAAGCGGGAGCCGGGGGCCCCGGCCAGGGCCTTCTCCAGCCGCTCGAAGAACAGCGTCCGGTTGGGCAGGCCGGTCAGCGCGTCGTGGGTGGCCTCGTAGCGCAGGCGCAGGTTGAGCAGCCGGCGTTCGGTGGTGTCCTCCATGAGGGCCAGCTGGTACTGGGGGACGCCGTCGGCGTCCCGCAACAGGGAGACCGTCAGGTTCGTCCAGAGGACGGTGCCGTCGTGCCGGTAGTAGGGCTTCTCCACCCGGTAGTGCTCGCGCTCCCCACGCACGAGCTCCCCGTACATCCGCCAGACGTGCGGGGTGTCGTCGGGGTGGCCCCACTCGCTGACGTTGCGGCCCCGGACGTGTCCCTCCAGGCCGCCGAACATCTTCAGCAGGGCGTCGTTGACCTCCAGGACGTTGCCCGCCAGGTCGGCGATGCCGATCCCGACGGCGGCGCCCTCGAAGACGGCCCGGAAGCGTTCCTCGCTGGCGTGCAGGGCCTGCTGGGCGTCGATGCGGGCCGTCAGGGCGGAGCGGGCGATGGCCTCCTGCTCCTTCAGGGTCCGCTCGCGCAGGGCGCGCGCGAATCCGGCCGCGATGCCGTGCTGGAGCCGGGCACAGCGGGAGCGGTACTCCTCGGTGCTCTCGCTCCCGGCCCCGTCCGGACCGCAGTAGAGCACCAGGTACGACTCGACCACCCCGAGGGTGCCGGCGAGGGCCTCGGGGTCGGTGCAGTGCACGGCGACGAGTTCGGCGCCGACCCGCTGGGCGACGCCCGCGTCGAAGGGCCGGGCGTGCAGGGCCTCGGTCAGGGTCCGGGTGAGCGGGACGAGGTGCTGTTCGAACTCGGGGCGGGTCAGGGAGGTGGCCGTGACGGGGAAGATCGCCCGCCCCCAGATGGTCGCGAAGCGCGCGATCCGGTCCTCCAGACCGCTCCGCGGCTCGCGCAGCGGCGCCCGGCCCTGGTGCGGGCCGGGCGGTGCGGGATGCGCGGGCGGGCGCGGAGCCGGGGTCGCCGGGTCCTGCGGTGCCGTCGTGCGGTCGGCCGCCGGGGTGGCGGGCGGCGGGGTCGGAGCGGGCAGTCTCACGGCTTGCGTCCCACGCCGCCGTAGCCCGAGAAGGCGTACGGGTCTTCCGGCTCCTCCCCCTCGGCGAGGGGCCCGGTGCGGTCCGGCCGCCAGTCCGGCATGGACACCAGACCCGGCTCCAGCAGCTCGAACCCGTCGAAGAAGCCGGAGATCCGCTCGTGGCTGCGCATGACGAGCGGGTTGCGGATGTCCCGGTAGACGTCGACCATCCCGCCCGCGACCTCCTCGGTGAGCGGAATGCCCTCGTACGAGGCGTGGGTGAGGATCAGCATGCTGCCGGGCGCCAGCGCGTCGCGCAGCCGCGCCACGGCCTCGTACGGCTCGTCCGCGTCCTCCAGGAAGTGCAGCACGGCGACGAGCAGCAGGGCGACGGGCCGCTCCGGGTCCAGCAGCCGGACGACCTCGTCGGCGGTCAGGATGTCCTGGGGCTTGCGCAGGTCGGCGGCGACCACGCCGGTGCGGTCGTGGCCGGCGAGGACGGCCTGGCTGTGGGCAACGGCCACCGGGTCGTGGTCGACGTAGACCACGCGGGCCTCGGGACTCGCGGCGTGGGCGACCTCGTGCACGTTGCCGAAGGTGGGGATGCCGGAGCCGATGTCGAGGAACTGCGTGATGCCCTCGGCCACGGCGTGCCGGACGGCGCGGCGCATGAATGCCCGGTTGGCCTGCATGACCTTGGGAAGCCCCGGCATGAATTCCATGGCCCGGCGGGCGGCCTGGCGGTCGACCTCGAAATTGTGGGAGCCGCCCAGGTAGTAATCGTAGATACGGGACACGCTCGGCACCGATATGTCGATGCCTGGCGGGGCCCAGGCGGGGCGTTCCATCGGGGTCTCCAAGCCGTAGTCGTGCCGGTCCGTCCGGGGGGTGGGACGTGCCTCGGACTCCTGTCCGAGCCGAATGTACTGATCATTGCCCAACGGAGCGAGTAAAAGCGGAAATTGGCGGTCCGTTCTTGGTCACACACCAAAGGCACGTGCAGGTCCGGTCGACCTCGGCGAAGAAACCGACAAATACCTTTTGAGAATGGAACGGTGGGCGGCCGGACGCCTTCCGAAGCTGGCTCAAACCTCTACGGTCCGAACTACGCACGTTCAGGCGAATCGGCTCCGTGACCCCCGCGCGCGGGCGCGCGCGGCCCCATGCTCCCCCAGTGAACAGAGCCTGTGCCCGGCGCCTGCTGGCGGTCCCGGTCCTGCTGTGGGCGGCGCTGTCCGCCACGCCGGCCGTGGCCGATAGCTGCGCCTACGTGTCGATCGACGCCGGCGACGGCGGCGGCGCCCTTGAGGTGTCCGTGGCCGTCGGCGGCGGCGCGGGCGGAACCGGCGGGGGTGGCGGACATCACGGCGGACATCACGGCGGCCACGGCGGCCACGGGGGCGGCCACGGCGGCCACCACTGCCCGCCGCCGCCTCCCCCGCCCTGCCCGCCGGAGCCCACCCCGACGCCCACGCCCCCGCCGACCCCCACTCCCACGCCCACCCCGCCGAAGCCGGCCCCGACACCCACCCCCAAGCCCCCGCCGCCCCCACCACCCCCGCCGAAGCCGGCGCCGCCCAGGCCGCCCGCACCGGCCCCCGTACCGCCCCCGCCGCCCCGGGTGCCCACGCCACCGCCACCGCCACCGGAGCCCGCCCCGGCCCCCACACCCCCGGCGCCGCCCCCGTCCGCCCCGCCGAAGCACGTGGCCCGCCCCGCGTACCACTCCCCCACCGTCCGCAAGCCCGTCGAGCACCACATCTCGCCGGTCACCTTCACCCTCATGACCGCGGCCCCCGCCGTGCTCGCGATCGTCGCGCTGCGCCCGCGCTAGGCCTTCCCCCTCCGGACTACGCCCGGCCCCCGCGCCGGCGCCGCGGTCCGCCGATCCACCGAATGGGAGTCATCGTGTCGGAATGGCTCGTCCTGTCCCTCGCGATGGCCGCGGCCTGTGCCGTGGTCCTGGCCATCGTCTTCTTCAAGCACCGCAGGATCGGCGAGGACGACGATCCGAACGAGACCCCGGACGTCATCGAGTACATGACGATGATGATCGGGGTGATCTACGCGATCGTGCTCGGCCTGGCGATCGCGGGCGTCTGGGAGGGCCGCGGCGCCGCCCAGGAGTACGTGCGCCAGGAAGCCCAGGCGCTGCACGAGATCAGCGTCCGCTCCGAGGTCTACCCGCCCGACGTGCGCCAGCGGATCCGCGCCGACGTCGACGCGTACGTGACGTACGTGGTCGACACGGAATGGCGGGAAATGGCGGACAGCGGCAACCTCAACGACCACAGCGCGCAACTGCTGGAGCGGATCCGCCGCGACGTGACCGACTACGAACCGCGGACCGACCACGAGGGGCAGGCGTACCAGCCCCTGGTGGACCAGGTCGGAGCGGTGGACGACGCCCGCAACGCCCGCGGCCAGAGCGCCGGGGCCACCATGCCCGGCGTGGTGTGGTTCGGACTGATCACCGGGGCGCTGGTGACGGTCGGGCTGATCTTCGCCCTCCAGATCCGCCGCTCGTTCCGGGAGCTGCTGCTGGCGGGCCTGTTCAGCGCGCTGATCGCCTTCCTGCTGTTCCTCATCTGGGATTTCGACGCCCCCTTCGGCCGGGGCATCGCGGCCACCGCCGAGCCCTTCTTCGCCCAGTTCCCGCACCTGGGGCTGAAGGACTGACCCGGCGACGGGAGTTCCGGCCAAACCGGGGGCGGGCCGTCCGTCCCCGGTTCGGCCTACCGCTGTGCCCCATTCGCCCGTTCCTGATCGCGGGTCCCCGGCGCCGCGCCTAGCGTGGCGGACATCGAGGTGCACGACCCCTCACGTGCGCAAACGCTGCGCGACTGCTCCTCGGGGATCCGGAGAACCGACCATGGGTGCGATACGCAGCTCCGCCACAGCCCTGCTGAGCGCCGGTGCCACGTGCGCCGGACTCGCGCTCGGCCTGTCCGGCGCGTCCGCCGCCCGGGCGGCCGAGGGGGCGCCCGTCACCTCGTTCGGCTTCACCATCACCCCCTCGACGGTCGCACCCGGCGGTCAGGCGGTGCTCTCCGTCAGCGGCTGCGGTGCCGCGTACGCCACCGCCTCCTCCGGGATCTTCGACACCGTGCGCATCGCGCGCGGGGGGACCGCCCGGATCACGGTGGACCGGGACGCCCGGCGCGGAGCCCAGTACTCCGTCTCCTTCACCTGCAACGGCGAGACCGGTTCCACGAACCTCACCATCGCCGGCGGCGCCACGTCGAAGCCCACCACCAGCTCCACCGCGGGCCCCAGGACCCCGGTTCGTCCGTCGGCGCCCACATCCGTCCCGGCCCCCGCCACCACCCGCCCGACGCCCGCACCCGTCCGCTCGGTACCGGCCGGTATCGCGCCCGTCCGCCCCAGCCCCGTACGCCCCACACCCGTACGCACCGCCACGGCGCGCGGCGCGACGACCCCGGCGGCCCCCGCGGCCTCCCTCGGCGTACGCGGCGGCCTCGGCGGCAGCGTGACCGGCGCCGATCGGCTGGAACTCCGCGCGGGAACGGCCCTGTTCCTCGCCGCGTCGGCCGGTACGGCGTACGCGCTGCGCCGACGCGCGACGGCGGCCCGCCGCCACTGAGCCGCCGGCCCGGGGGCGGCGGGGTGGCGGCGGGACCCGTCAGCCGTCAGACCCGCGAGCCGACCGGGCGGCGGCGCCGGACCACGTGCGCGCCGGCGCCCAGCGCCGCGGCGCCGACGAGGCTCGCGCCGATGGCCGTCTCGGCGGTGGACGGGCCGAAGGAGCCGCCGATGCCGCCCTGTGCGCCGTTGCCCGCCAGGATCGTGAAGCGGTGCGTGGCGACGAGGTTGTTGTCGTGGCACTTGACGGAGAGGGTGTGGTGGCCCGGCGAGGCGTGGTTGAAGATCCGGACGGTCGCGAAGCCGATGGAGCCGGCCGACAGGTTGGTCTGTGGAAAGTTGCCGTGCGACCAGACCGTGCCGCCGCGGTTGCAGCCGGCGGCGCTGACCTGCATCGAGGCGCCCTGGTGCACCGAGTACGGGTTGACCGTGACGTTGCTGGGCCCGTTCCCGCCGCCCTGCGGGGGGTTCGCGGAGGCGAACGTGGCACTGAGCCCGATCGCGGCGCAGGCGGCCGCGGTCACGGTGAGAGCGCGGAAAACACGCATGGTGGAACCTCCAGCGGGAAGCGCCCCGGAGCGGTGGCCCGGGCAGATCGACGAGAACGCCTCCCATCACGAACCCTCGGTCCGGTCCGCAACCAGCGCATTTCCGCCTTTGGGCCGCCCGGTTGAGCGACACGCCGACACATGGTCCGATCATCTGACGGATCCGCAGGTCACGAGCCGTCAGGCGTTTATGTGACGATTACCTGGATGGGCGCACCCCTTACGGACGCACCACCCGTTCGCCCCTCCCCGATCGCCGTCCCGTCGACGCGGCCTTAGCGTGCGGGAAGAAGGGCGTACCGGGGTGGGACTGGAACGCGGGTCGGGACCCCCGCGTCGGGAAGGGAGAGCCATGCTCTTGGACGAGAGCGAGCTGCCGAAGAGGAGACGCTCCCCCTGGGGGGCGCTCGCCTTGGTCATGCTCAGCGGCCTCGCCATGATGAGGAACGGGGCGAACGTCGAGGACGGACCGCCGCAGCCGACGGCGGCGGCGGCGGTCGCCGTGCGCGCCGACCAGCTGCCGGCGCATCCGCCCACGCCGCCGCCGGGCATGGAGGTGCTGGATCACTCGTCGGTGCAGCGCATCCGGATTCCGGCCATCAGCGTGGACGCGCCGGTGATGACCGTCGGGCTGGACGCGCAGGGCTGGATCGACGCGCCGCCGCCCCAGGACCGCAACCTGGCCGGCTGGTACCTCAACGGCATCTCGCCGGGCCAGCAGGGGTCGGCGGTGATCGTGGGCCACGTGGACAACGCGCAGGGCCCGGCCGTCTTCTACGGGCTGGGCTCGCTCCGGCAGGGCAGCCGCATCGAGGTGGAGCGCTACGACGGCCGGACGGCCGTCTTCGAGGTGTACGGCGTCGAGGTGTTCGCCAAGGACGCCTTCCCCGGTGCCCGGGTGTACGGGGACACCGGGCACCCGGAACTGAGGGTGATCACCTGCGGGGGCGGTTACTCGAAGGCGAAGGGCTACGACGGGAACGTCGTCGTGTTCGCCCGCATGGTGGAGGCCCGCTGAGGACGCTGCTCCTCGGCGGGCCCCGGCCCACCCTGCCGCCCCGCCGCCGTCAGCGGGGCGGCAGGGTGGGCAGCGTCATCCGGTAGCCGCGCGCCAGCAGCTGGGGCAGGTACGTCGCGACCGCCTGGACGCTCTGCGACCGGTTGCCGCCGGCGTCGTGGTTCAGCACGATCGCCCCGGGAGCGGCCCCCTCCAGGGCCCGGGAGACGATGGTGGTGGTGCCGGGTTCCGTCCAGTCCAGGGTGTCCACGGTCCAGGCCATCGGCTCCATGCCGAGGTCGGCGCCGATCTCGAAGGCCGCCCGGTTCCAGGCCCCGTAGGGCGCCCGGAACCACACCGGGGCCTCCCCCACGCACTGCTGGACGACGTCGCTCGTGCGCCCGATCTCCGCTTCGAGGGCCTCCCGGCCGAGCGAGGGGATCAGCGGGTGCGTCCAGGTGTGGTTGCCGATGACGTGGCCTTCGGAGACCATCCGGCGCAGCAGGTCGCGGTTGTCGGTGGCCATCTCTCCGCAGACGAAGAACATCGCGCGGACCCCGTACCGGGCGAGGGTGTCCAGGATCGCGGGGGTGTAGCGGGGGTCGGGTCCGTCGTCGAAGGTGAGGACCATCGCCTGGCCGGTGCGGGCGCCGGCGGGCAGTTCCAGGATGGGCCGGGTACGGACGGCGGGCTTGGCGGCGGGCGGCCGGGCGGGGGACTCGGCGGTCATCGGCCGCAGCCGGTAGGACTTCTCGGGCAGGCCCGCGGCGCTCAGTCCGGGCGGTCCGGCGGCGTTCGCGGCGCCGGGGCCCGCGGCCGGGGCGGCCCCGCCGGGGCCGGGGCTGCCGGGGCTGCCCGGCGCCGGTGTGCCGGCTTCGCCTCCGCTGAGCATGCCGGAAGCGGCGGCGATTCCGAGGAAGACGGCGGTACGCAGGAGCACGCGTCGCCCTACTGTCAGCTCGTCATTTGTCATTCTTACTACGTATCAACGACTGTGCCGAAGTGGCCGGGGGGCGCGGACGCGCCCCGTCCCCCTCACCCGCTCGGACCAGCCGGGGGCGCGGTCAGCTCCGGCGCACCAGGGGGAACGGCAGCGTCTCGCGGATGGTGAGGCCGGTGAGGAACATGACCAGCCGGTCGACGCCGATGCCGAGGCCGCCGGTGGGCGGCATCGCGTACTCCAGGGCGTCGAGGAAGTCGTTGTCGAGTTCCATCGCCTCCGGGTCGCCGCCCGCCGCCAGCAGCGACTGGGCGGTCAGGCGCCGCCGCTGCTCGACGGGGTCGGTCAGCTCCGAGTAGGCGGTGCCCAGTTCGGTGCCGAAGGCCACCAGGTCCCAGCGCTCCGCCAGCCGGGGGTCCTTGCGGTGCTGGCGGGTGAGCGGGGAGACGTCGGTGGGGAAGTCCTTGTAGAAGGTGGGGAGTTTCGTACGTTCCTCCACCAGCCGCTCGTACATCTCCAGGACCACGTCGCCCCGGGTGTCCTCCGGCGCGTGCGGGACCCCGGCCGCGTCGCAGAGCCGGCGCAGGACCGGCTCCTCGGTGTCGGCGTCGACCTCCTCGCCGAGGGCCTCGCTGATCGCCCCGTACATCGTCTTGACCGGCCAGCTGCCGGAGATGTCGTGGACGACGAGCTTGCCGTCGGGGCCCGCCTTGTGCGCGATCGGGGAGCCGAAGGCGGCGGTGGCGGCGCCCTGGATGAGTTCGCGCGTCAGGTCGAGCATGACGTCGTAGTCGGCGAAGGCCTGGTAGGCCTCCAGCATCGTGAACTCGGGGTTGTGCTTGTAGGAGACGCCCTCGTTGCGGAAGGTGCGGCCCATCTCGAAGACCTTCTCCATGCCGCCGACGCACAGCCGCTTGAGGTAGAGCTCGGGTGCGATGCGCAGGTAGAGGTCCAGGTCGTAGGCGTTGATGTGGGTGCGGAAGGGGCGGGCGTTGGCCCCGCCGTGGATCTGCTGGAGCATCGGGGTCTCGACCTCCAGGTAGCCGCGGTCGAGGAGGCCCTGGCGCAGTGCCTGCACCGCGCTGGAGCGGGCGCGTACGACGTCCCGCGCGCCGGGGCTGACGACGAGGTCGAGGTAGCGCCGGCGGACCTTGGCCTCGGGATCGGCCAGGCCCTTGCGCTTGTCGGGCAGGGGGCGCAGGCACTTGCCGGTGAGCTGCCAGGAGGCGACGACCACCGACAGCTCGCCGCGGCGGCTGGTTCCGACCTCCCCGCTCGCCACGACGTGGTCGCCGAAGTCGGCCTGGGAGGTGAAGGCGTCCAGGACGTCGGGGCCGCTCTCGTCGCGGGTGAACATCAGCTGCGTGTCGCCGGTCCAGTCGCGCAGTACGGCGAAGACGACGCCGCCGAGGTCGCGGACGACCATGACCCGTCCGGCGAGGGTGACCTCTTCGCCGGTGCGGGCGCCGGGCGGGTAGCCGGGATGGGCGGCCCTCAGCTGGGCGACGGTATGGGTGCGCTGCCGGATCCCGACCGGGTAGGGGTCGGTGCCCGAGGCGCGGATGCGGTCCAGTTTGGCGTGCCGCACGCGCACCTGGTCGGGCAGGCGCTCCTGCCGCGCCCGCGTCCCGTCCTCCCCCACGAGGTCCAGAACGAGGGAGTCCAGGGAGGGCAGCTCGGCGGTGTTGGCGGGGGCGGTGAGGCCCTTGGGGTGGCCCCGGCCCCAGAGGGTGCGCATGCTCGGTACGGAGACGAAGCCCTCGGCGATGCCGGAGGCGAGGCTGACGCGGGCGAGCGAGCCGGCGTCCTGGTAGCAGAGGAAGCGGGGGTACCACTCGGGCCCGTACTTCACGTTGGAGCGGTACAGGGCCTCCAGCTGCCACCAGCGGGAGAAGAAGAGCAGCAGCCGGCGCCACAGCTTCAGGACGGGGCCGGCGCCGATCCGGCCGCCCTCCTCGAAGGCGGAGCGGAACACGGCGAAGTTGAGCGAGATCCGGCGCACGCCGAGACCGGGGGCGGCGGCGCACAGCTCCGCGACCATGAACTCCATGACGCCGTTGGGGGCGGAGCGGTCACGGCGCATCAGGTCGAGGGAGATGCCGTCGCGGCCCCAGGGGACGAAGGAGAGCAGGGCGATCAGCTCGCCGGCGGCGTCGTAGGCCTCCACGAGCAGGCAGTCTCCGTCGGCGGCGTCGCCGAGCCGGTCGAGGGCCATGGAGAAGCCGCGTTCGGTCTCGGTGTCGCGCCAGCGGTCGGCCCGGTCCACGATGATCCGCATCTCGTCCTCGGAGAGGGCGCAGTGGCGGCGGATGCGGGTGGTGGCCCCGGTGCGCCGGACCCGGTTGACGGCCTGGCGGGTGACGCGCATGTCGCGGCCGTCGAGGTCGAAGCGGGCGACGTGCAGGATGGCCTCGTCGCCGAGCTGGAGGGCGCTGAGCCCGGAGCGGGCGTACGCGGTCGCCCCGTCCTCGGAGGCGCCCATCACGGCCGGCTGCCAGCCGTAGCGGCGGGCCACGGCCAGCCAGGCGTCGATGGCGGGGGTCCAGGCGGCGGGGTCGCCGACGGGGTCGCCGCTGGCGAGGCAGACCCCGGCCTCGACCCGGTAGGTGACGGCGGCCTTGCCGTTCGGGGCGAAGACGACGGCCTTGTCGCGCCGGGTGGCGAAGTAGCCGAGGGAGTCGGCCCGCCCGTAGGCGCCGAGCAGGGCGCGGATGCGGGGTTCCTCGTCGCCGTGCAGGGCGGCGGTGAGCCGCTGCGAGCGGAAGAGCGTGGCGGCGGCGTTCAGCAGGGCGAGGGCGCCGAAGAGGCCGAGGAGGAAGTAGATCGGTCGGGGCGGGCGGCCGTCGAACTGGCGGGCGGAGAAGAGGCCGCCGAAGACCTGTTTGGCGGCCCAGTCCAGCCACTGGCCCTTGGGCAGGGTGCCGGGGAAGAGGGCCACCAGGCCCCAGCCGAGGAGGACGGCGGCGAGCAGTCCGAGGCCGAGCACGAGCATCGCCCGCCAGACGGCTCCGGGGCGGGAGGCGGCGTAGAACTCGCTGCGGGCGGCGATCAGGACGGCGAGGGCGGCGACGGCGATGGCCATGGAGGGGCCGCCGACCCAGAGGTCCCCGTCCGCGATGATCAGTACGTCGACCAGGAGCAGCAGGGCCAGGTAGGTGACGACGATCCACCAGGCGATCTTCTTGCGCGCGCCGAGCGCGGCGGCGAGCAGGAAGAGGAAGACGGCGTACGCGAGGTTGGCGCTGACCGGCACCACGAACGCGTCGAGGACTTCCACCGCGGGCCGCAGCAGCCTGCGCAGGACCGGGGAGAGCGAGAGCAGCGCGCAGAGCAGGCCGAGTGCCCCGAAGAACGCCCCGAAGGCGTCCGGGACCCGTTTCAGGAAGCGGTTTCGGGTTCCCCGGGTCTCCTCCAGCGTGGCACTCATGCTTGGCACTGTAGGGAGGGCGGCGCGGGTCCGCGCGGCGAACCGCCTAACCTCGGGAGGGTGACAGAGCATGTGAACACGGAGTTCGAACGCGGTACCGACGGCCCGAAGGTCATCCTCGCCGGAGTCGACGGGTCCGATTCCTCCCTCCGGGCGGCCGCCTACGCGGCGGGGCTGGCCCGGCGGCAGAACGCGCTGCTGGCGCTGGTCTACGTCCAGCCGGTGATGGCGGCCGGGGCCTCGCTGGGGGTGCCGGTCGGGGACGCCACCGGGGAGATCGCGGAGGGGATCGTGGCGGAGATCCGGGCCTCCGCGGAGCGCCTCAAGGGCATCTTCGAGGTGCGCTGGCAGTTCCACACCTTCCGCGGGGACCCGTACGCGGGGCTGGTGACGGCGGCGGAGGAGCTGACGGCGGACGCGGTGGTGGTCGGCGCCTCCGAGCAGGCCGGGCACCGCATCATCGGCTCGGTGGCGGTCCGCCTGGTCAAGGCGGGCCGATGGCCGGTCACCGTCGTGCCGTAGAGCCTGTCGCCAAATTGACGCCTGGCCCTAGCGGTCGGCCCCGCGGCACGGCCTGTGCGGCGCGGCCCTATTGCGCGGCCTTGAGCCCGTCCTTGGCCGCGCCGCGGCTGAGGACGGCATCCGTGATGGCCTCCCGCGCGGTCTCGTAGCCCTCGTGGTCCGGGTCCTTGGCGAGGGCGGCCGGGAGGTTGACGATCCTGCCGGTGGTGAGGTCCATCATCTGGGGGATGAACTCCGCCTTCGTCACCCGCCAGCGCTGTCCGGGGGCGGCGGGCGGAGCGAAGGTGAAGCGGCCGATGGAGCCGTAGTTGCCGCGCATGTCCCGGGCTCCGGAGTAGTTGAACATCTCCCCCGCCACCTGGTCGCCCATCCCGTAGACGACCCAGGTCCCGTTGACCTTCTCGTACGCCTGCGGAATGTGCGCGTGCGTGCCGAGGATCATGTCCACGTCGGGCCGGCCGTCGCTCTGCGAGGCGGTCAGCGCCCGGCCGAGCGAGAGCTGGGTCTCGTCCGGTTCCGTCTCCCACTCCGTGCCCCAGTGCAGGCTGACCAGCACGACGTCCGCCCCCGCCCTCCGGGCGGCCCGCGCGTCGGCGATGATCTGGTCCTGGCGCATCAGGTTGACCGCCCACGGCTGGCCGTCGGGGAGCGGGTAGCCATTGGTGTCGTAGGTGTACGCGAGGTGCGCGACCTTCGCGGAGCCCGCCGTGTAGAGGGTGGGTTTCGCCGCCTCCGCCTCGGTCCGGGCGGAGCCCGCGTGGCCGAGGCCCACCTTGTCGAAGCGGTCCAGGGTCCGTTTCAGGCCCTCGCTCCCGTCGTCCAGGGTGTGGTTGGAGGCGGTGGAGCAGCCGTCGTAGCCGGCGTCCTTGAGCGCGTCGGCGACCGAGGGCGGGGAGACGAAGGCGGGGTAGCCGCTGAACGGTCCCGCGTCCTCGCCGTAGATGGTCTCCATGTGGCACAGGGCGAGGTCGGCCGCCGAGACCACGGGCTTGACGGCGGAGAACATGGGCCGGAAGTCGTGGCCGTCGCCGTCCGCGTCGTCCGCCGCGCGCTTGATGATCGAGGTGTGCGGCAGTACGTCGCCGCTCGCGACCAGGGTGAAACCGCGGGCGCCGGTGGGGGTGGCGGCGCCCTTGGGGCCCGCGGGGGCCCCGGCGGAGCCGAGATGGGCGGGAGCGGACTGCTGCCCGGGGGCGGAACAGGCCGCGGCCGCCAGGGGCAGGAGGAGGGCCGACAGCAGCGCGAGAGCCTGCCGGGTGCGCTTGGTCATCTGTCCCGCCTTGTTCATCGGACTATCGGACAAGCCGAAATCCACAAGAGACGGCGTCGCAAGTCAAGGACCCGGCGCCGCCCGCGCGACCGGCCCCACCCGCACGGCCTACGCCCGCCGCCCGGCTCCGCCGCGCCCTCACCCGTACGGCGTACGTCCGTTCACCGTGCCGTTCGACCGTTCACCGCCGGGCACGGCCGCCCACCGGACGGCCCGGTGCGCTTGGGCGCAACAGCGCCGCAGGACGGTTCCCGGGCGGCTCCGCGCAGGTGAGGGTGGGTGCGACCGCAGCGCCCCGGAAGGAGCCACCCGTGCCGTCCTCCCCCACTCTCCCGCGCACCCGGCCCGAGGCGCTCGCCGCGCTCCAGCGCGAACACGGGCGGGCCCTGTTCGGTTTCCTGCTCGGCCTCACGGCGGGGGACGCGCAGCGCGCCGAGGACCTGGTCCAGGAGACCCTCGTACGGGTCTGGCAGCACCCGGAAGTGCTCGACACGGGACACGAGTCCATGCGCCCCTGGCTGTTCACCGTCGCGCGCCGGCTCGCGATCGACGCCCGCCGCGCCCGCCTCTCCCGGCCGCAGGAGGTCGACCCCGACGGCCTGGAGCAGGCGCCCGCGCCCGAGGACGCGGTGGCGGGCTCGGTCACCGCGATCGACGTCCGGCGGGCGGTGGGCAGCCTGGGCCCGGAGCACCGGGACGTGCTGATGCAGGTGTACTTCCGCGACCGCTCGGTGGCCGAAGCGGCGGCGGAGCTCGGCATTCCGGCCGGAACGGTCAAATCCCGTACGTATTACGCCCTGCGCGCCCTGCGCAAAGGGCTCCAGGGGTACGGGCTCGGTGCCTGAACCGGCTCCGCGGCCCGCCCGGCACGGTCGGGCGGGAGTGGAGAAGCACTCAAGGAGCGCCCGCCATGCGCAGGAACCGGACACGGACCGCATCGATATCGGCACCAGTCCGTTCAAGTTGAGTAAACATCCCCCGTTCCACGAGTCGGCCGGTGAAGGCTCGGGGACGACGGCGGGACGCTCGACGCGCGGGAGAAGGTGGAACGGTGCAGCCCGAGGGTATGAACGGCACCAGTGACGGCGGACTGGCGGTGCCGATGGCATGGCTGTACGCGGAGTACATCGCGGACGAGCTGCTGCGCACGGGGCGGCTGATCCCGGTGAGCACGCTGGAGTTCCGGGCCGGGCGGGACACGCTCGCGCTGACGATCTACCTCTCGGACGCGGCCGGTGAGCTCTCCGGGATCCGGGTGGTCTCCCAGCTGGAGGAGTGGCTCTCGCTGACGGCGTACGGGCACCCCTGGCGGGACTGGGTCGACACCCGGTTCTTGGCGCTGGGCGAGGAGGCCCGCGAGCGCGGCGACGGCGAGGACCCCGATCTGGAGCTGGCCCGGGCGGCCTGGTGCTGGCTGGACCGCACCGAGCTGTTCGCCACCAATCTCGACCCCGGCCGCCACGGGCACGCCGACACCCCCGCGGGGCTGGACGAGAACGCCCGCGTGTGGACCCCGGCCTGGCAGCTCGGCCTCCCCCTCGGCCACCTGGCGATGCACCTCTTCTGAGGGCCGGTGCGGGCTCACCCGGCGGGCGGGGGTTCGGCCGGGTCCGTCACCAGGCCGGTGAAGTCGGCCTCGTTGCGTTCGCAGCGGCCCACGTACCAGCGGGCGATGAGCCACATCACCGGGTACGCCACCAGGCCGAGGGCCACCCACACCACCGGCCCGGCCGGAGCCCTCGGCAGCAGGAAGGCCAGCGGCAGCAGCCCGAGCAGCAGGGCGAGGAGGGCCAGCGCGGCCAGCGCGGCCCGCAGCTGGCTGCGCATCAGGGCCCGTACGTAAGTGGCGCCCAGGGTGGTCTGCTCGGAGATCTCCGAGCGGGCCGGGGTGTGCGCGGGCGGCCGGCGGCGCGTGCCCCGGGGCACACCGGTGACGACCTCCCGGCGGGGCTGCGGCCGTTGCTGGTCCTGCTGCGACATGCCGCCGGATTCTATGCGGCCCCCGGGCTACTTGAGGAGACGGGAGAGCCTGCGGTCGGCGAGCGGCTTGCCCCCGGTCTGGCAGGTCGGGCAGTACTGGAGCGAGGAGTCGGCGAAGGACACCGACCGGACGGTGTCCCCGCACACCGGGCACGCCTCCCCCGCCCGGCCGTGCACCCGCAGCCCGCTCTTCTTCTCCGCCTTGAGCCGGCCGGCGGCCACCCCGCGGGCCCGGTCGACGGCCGCGCGCAGGGTCTCCTCGACCGCCTCGTACAGGTGGGTGACCTGCTCCTCGTCGAAGCTGGAGGCCAGTTTGAAGGGGGAGACCCGGGCCGCGTGCAGGATCTCGTCGCTGTAGGCGTTGCCGATGCCCGCGATCACGCTCTGGTCGCGCAGCACGCCCTTGATCTGCCGGCGTTCGCCCGCCAGCAGCGCGGCGAAGGCGTCCCGGTCGAAGCCCTCGGCCAGCGGGTCGGGGCCGAGCCGGGCGATGCCGGGGACCTCCGCGGGGTCACGCACCACGTAGACGGCGAGGCGTTTCTGGGTGCCCGCCTCGGTGAGGTCGAAGCCCGCGCCGTCCTCCAGTACGAGGCGCAGCGCGAGCGGCCCCTTGCCCGGCCGGGGCGGCTGCTCGGGCATGACGTCCTGCCAGCGCAGCCAGCCGGCCCGGGCCAGGTGCGTGACGAGGTGGAGGTCGCCGAAGCCGAGGGAGAGGAACTTCCCGTACCGGGCGACGGGGCCGGCCCGCTGCCCTTCGAGGGCGGTGAGCGGAGGGTCGTACGTCTTGAGCACGCTGACCGCGAGCGGGAGGACGCGAGCGACCACCCGCCCGGTGAGGTGCTCGTCGAGGAACCCCCGCAGGGCCTCGACCTCCGGCAGCTCGGGCATCCTCCCAGCCTGCCGTGACCGCCGCCGGAACGCGACCCGGCCCCGCCGCGCCGGCGGTCTTCAGCCCATCAGCCCATCACGAACTCGCACCACACGCACTTGCCGCTGCCCCGCGGCTCCACGCCCCAGCCGTCCGCCAGCCGGTCCACCAGCATCAGGCCGCGCCCCGACACCCCCGAGTCCCCGGCCTCCCGGCGGCGCGGCAGGGCGGAGGAGCGGTCCTCCACCTCCACCCGGAGCCGCCGCTCCGGGCCGGTCAGTACCCGCAGGGTCACGATGGCCGGGCCGTCGGTGTGCATCAGGGCGTTCACGATCAGCTCGTCGGCGGCCAGCTCGATCTCGTCGGCCCGGCCCCGGGCGCCCCACGCCCGGACGGCCGCGCCGATCATGTGCCGGGCGGCGACCAGGGCCTCGGGGTCCCCCGGCGCCACGTGCTGCTGGAAGCGGCCGCCGCCCTGCGGGGCGTCCTGGCCCCGGCGGCGCAGCAGGAGCAGCGCCATGTCGTCGTCGCCCCGGTCGTCCACGACCTCGCACAGCCGGTCCGCGAGCCGCTGGAGGTCGCCGGGCCCGCTGCGGACCAGGGCGGCGAGGAAGCGGATGCCGTCGTCCAGGTCCGCGCCGGGCTGTTCGACCAGTCCGTCGGTACACAGCAGGAGCGTTTCCCCGGGGTCCAGTTCGACGGTGGCCACCGGGTAGTCCAGCCGCCCGAACTCGGCGGACAGCCCCAGCGGCATCCCGCCCTCCACCGGCAGCCGGCGGCAGTCCCCGTCGCGGGTGCGCAGCAGCGGGTCGAGGTGGCCGGCGCGGACGATCTGGAGCACTCCGGTGGCGAGGTCGGCCTCCGCGTAGGTGCAGGTGGCGAAGCGGTCGGTGTCCAGTTCGTGGAGGAACACGGAGGCGCGGGCCATCACCGTGGCGGGCGCGTGCCCCTCGGCGGCGTAGGCGCGCAGCACGATGCGCAGCTGGCCCATGACCGCCGCCGCGTGGGTGTCGTGCCCCTGGACGTCGCCGATGACCGCGCCGACGCGGCCTCCCGGCAGGAGGATGATGTCGTACCAGTCTCCGCCGATCTCCTGGCCCATCCGTGCGGACCGGTAGCGGACGGCGATCTCCGCGCCGGGGACGTCCGGGATGCGGCGGGGCAGCATCGCCTGCTGGAGGCCTTCGGCGAGGTCGTGTTCCTGTTCGAGCAGCATGGCCCGCTGGAGGCTCTGGGCGATGCTGCTGCCGAGGGCGACCAGCAGGTTCCGCTCGTCCTGGGTGAAGCCGTCCTTGTCCTGGTAGAGGAGTCCGATGGCGCCGATGGGGCGGGCCTGGGCGATCAGCGGCAGGTAGGCGGCGGCCGAGATCTTCATCGAGGAGATCCTCGCCCACAGGTCGGGGTAGCCCTCGGCGAACTCCTCGGCCGAGTCGAGGAAGCGGGGCTGAAGGGAGCGCACGACTTCGCTCATCGGGTACTGCTCGTCGACGCGGGTGTAGCGGGTGCCGGGGACGAAACTGCCCTCGGGGCCTTCGGCCACCAGGTGGATCCGGCCGGCCTCGACGAGCCCCATGACCATGCCCATCGAGCCGAGCCGTTCCAGGCCGTGGGCGTCGCCGAGGGCGTCGATGACGTCCTTGACGGTCCGGGCGTGGGCGAGGGCGGCGGTGGTGCTCTCGACCACGGAGGTCTGGCGGCGCCGCTCGTCGTCCAGACCGAGTCGCTCGGCCGAGTGGCTGAGCTCCTCGGTCGCGTCGCGGACGATGCCGATGATCCGGTACGGGCGTCCGTCCGGGTCCCGCATGACACGGCCCTGGGTGTGGGTCCAGCGGAGCCGGCCGTCCCGGCAGCGGATGCGGAAGTAGGCGCCGTAGCTGTCGACGCCGCTCTTGAGGGCGCTGGAGACCAGGGCGTCCAGCCGGGTCGCCTCGGCGGGCGGGACGCGGTCGCCGAGCGACTCGGGCCGCCCGTCGTACGCGTCGGGGGGCGTGTCGAAGACGCCGAGGGCGGCCGCGTCCATGTGCATGAGCCCGGTGACCAGGTCCCAGTCGAAACTGCCCATCCGGTTCAGGGACAGCGACCGGTCCGGGTGCGCGGGCCAGTCCTCCGGCGGAGATGCGGTGCTCGGCACCGGTCCACCATGACACAGGGCCCGGTCGGGCGCTCTCCGGCTCAGGCGCTGTCGACGGAGGCGGGCTGGTCGGTGGGCAACGGGGCTGTGGGGGGCTGGTCGGCGGGGGGCTGGTCGGCGGGGGGCTGGTCCGCAGGGGGCTGGTCGGCGGGGGGCTGCTGCTGGTCGGGGGACGGCTGCTGGTGGTCGGGGGAGCCGAAGGGGTCGTACGGCTGCCCGTCCGGGGTGCGCGGCAGCGGCGGGTCGGCCTGGGCGTCGGGCGGGAGCGCGCCGCCGGGGAGGTCGGAGGCGCCGCCGGAGGGGGGCTGCTGGGGGGCGGAGGGGGTGGTGTCGGTACCCGTACCCGTACTCGGGGCGCAGGGGGTGGTGGCCGACGGCCCGGGGGCGCCGGGCGCGCCGGGCCCGGCCGGGGCGGGTGGGGCCTGCGCGCCCGGGGTGGCGAGCGGCGGGGCCTGCTCGTCCAGCGGCACCCCGTTCGCGTCGACGGGCGGCGCCTGCCCGTCCGGGGCGGCGAGGGGCGGGGCCTGCTCGTTCAGCGGCACCCCGTTGGCGTCGACGGGCGGGGCCTGCTCCCCCGGGGTGGCGAGCGGCGGGGCCTGCTCGTCCAGCGGGACCCCGTTCGCGTCGAGCGGTGGGGCCTGCTCGTCGAGCGGGCCGGTCTGCGGGGCCATGGGCGCGGCCGGCTCTCCGGGCGGTCCGGCGGGCGGTCCGGCGGGCGGGAGCTCGGCGCCGGCTCCGGCGGGGGGCGCCCCGGACGACGCGCCGGGCGGGGGCGCCGCCGGAGGCGTGGCCGGGGACCTCGGCGGGGTGGCCCCGGCCGGGCTGTTCGCGTCCGGACCGGCGCAGGGGTCGGCGGGGTCGGGGGGCATCGGCGGCCCGTCGGGGATGCCGGCGGCCGGGTCGTAGGGGGGCGCCACCTTGGGCGTCCGGTCCTGGGCGCCGTCGTCGCCGGTCTTGCGCTCGATCCAGGTGTTGTCCGCGGTGTTCACGATGAACAGCCGGTTGACCGGCTGGGCGGTCGGCTCGATGACGATGACCTGCTGGGGCTGGTAGCCGTTCCACTGGTCGCCCTTGACCACCGGGCTGCCCTTCGTCCCGAGCGGAGGGGCCAGCGGGTTGCCGCAGGCGCACCGGACCCGGGGCATGCCGTGGTCGTCGACGAGGACGGCCGTCCCGGCCTGGAGGACGGCCTGGTAGCCGGCGGCCCGGCCGTCCTGGAAGCCGTGGGCGGTGATGCGGGTGTCGGCGCGCAGGGTCACCGGGGTGAGTCCGCGCAGGAACTCGGGGATCTTGTCCTGTCCCACTCCGGTGGCCTCCGCGAAAGCGCGTGACTTGCCGTCATCGGCCGTCAGGAGGGTCACCTGGCGTTCGACGTCACAGCTGCCGAGCCGGTTGGTCCCGCCGTACAGGCCGGGGGTGGCGGCGCCCACCGTACGGATCCCGCGGCCGCTCGCGTTGGGGCGCGGGGGCTGGACCGGGGCCGACTCGGCGGTGGCGGAGGAGGGGGTGAAGGGGTCGGGTCCGGGGGCGCCGACGGGCTGGAGGGCGAGCTCCTGGGCTTCGGCGGCGGGTCCCCTGGTCTGTTCGGTCTCCGCGCCCGCGCAGCCCGAGGCGAGGAGGCCGACGACCGCCAAGAGGGCCGCGCAGGCCGGTACGTGACGGCGCGGCGCCTGACGGGGTGTCGGTTCGGGCACGTCTTTCACGTGTTTCACGCTGCTCTCTCCCTGTTTGCCCCGGTGTGCACTCCTCTTGTCTGCCCCATCTCCTCCGGCACCGCAACCGGAGCGCCGCGAAGGGCGGATTGAACATGTTCAACGAAGGGCGTAGGGTCGCGAGCAAGAATTGAACGCGTTCAAAGGAGTGGACCGTGGCGGTGCTCGTCAACCTGATCGTCGCCCTCGGGATGTTCTACGTGGTCCCCCTGGGCCTGCGCCTGATCGATCCCGCCGGGCTGCGGCGAGCGGCCCGGCTCTGGCCGCTGGCAGCCGTACCGGGCGCGGTGTGTCCGTGGCTCCCGCGCGGAACGGCCGCCACCGCGCTCGCCGCACTGTACGCCGGGGCCGCCCTGGCCCTGGTGGCGGCCGCCGGGGCCCGGTTCGTACGCGTCGTACGCGCCCGCTCCGGCGGGTCCGGGGGCGGCTGCTCCGCTCCGGCCGAGGCGGCAGTCCTCACGGCGCTCGTCTCGCCCTCGGTCGCCGCGACCGCCCTGGTCGCGGAGCGGGCCGGGTACCGCCTCTTCGGCTTCGACCTGGACGTCCTGGCGTTGACCGTCCCGCACTTCCACTTCGCCGGGTTCACGGCCGCCCTCGTCGCCGGTCTGGTGTGCCGGTCGGCGCCGGGGCGGCGCGGAGCGCGCTGGGCCGCGTACAGCGTCCCGGCCGGGACCCTGCTCGTCCTGCTCGGCTACTTCGTCGACGACTGGGCGGAGCTGGTGGGCGCGGTGGTGCTGACCGCCGGGATGTGGGCGGTGGCGCTGACGACCTGGCGCGAGATCCGGCCCGCCGCGCGCGACCGCACCACCCGGGCGCTGCTGGGCGTCTCGGCGGCGGTCCTGCTGCTCACCATGCTGCTCGCCCTGTGGTGGGCGGCGGGCGAGGCGACCGGGATCGTCCACCCCACACTGACCTGGATGGCCGCCACGCACGGCCTGGGCAACGCGCTCGGCTTCGCGCTCTGCTCGCTGCTGGCGTGGCGCCGGCTGGCCGCCGCGCCCCCGCCGCACCGGCCCGCACACCCCGTGGCCACCGCCCCCGTCGCCCCCGCCGCGCTGTGACCGCTCACCGTACGAGTCCCACGAACGGAGAACCCCCCATGACCCGCCTCACCGGCACCGACCGCAAGACCCTCAGCTACCCCGACCGGGGCGCCACGGCCCGCCTGCCGCTGCCCGCCGGGTACCACCACCTGCGCCACCGCACGCGCGTCGGCGAAGGACGGGCCGCCTTCGAAGCCGCCGGGAGCGCGGTGACCACCTTCCGCGCCCACCGCACCTCGGGCATGCGGGTGCGCACCAGCGCCGCCGATCCGGCGGCCCCCGTCCGGCCGGGCCTGCGGGTCGAGGTGGGGATCGGTCTCGGGCCGGCGCGGATCACCGCTCCCTGCGAGGTGATCTGGACCGCGTACGAGCCCACCCGTACGGGCTTCGCGTACGGGACCCTGACGGGACACCCCGAATGCGGCGAGGAGTCCTTCGTCCTGGACCTCGACGACGACGGCGCCGTCTGGTTCACGGTGACCGCCTTCAGCCGCCCGGACCGCTGGTACACCCGCCTCGCGGGCCCGGTCGTCCCCCTCCTCCAGCACGCCTACGCCAGCCACCTCGGCCGCCACGTGCGCGCCCTGGCCGCCCGCGCCTGATACTGGAGGGGATGGACTGGTTCACGGCGCCCGGTTACTGGCTCGGCCGGCTGGTCTTCCAGCGGGCCCTGGCCGGCGTGTACGTCTTCGCGTTCCTCTCGGCGGCCCTACAGTTCCGGGCGCTGATCGGGACGCGCGGCATGCTGCCCGTCCCCCGCTACCTGCGCTACGTCCCCTTCCGCCAGGCCCCGGGCCTGTTCCAACTGCGCTACTCGGACGGGCTCTTCGCCGGCTGCGCCTGGGCCGGGGCGGCCCTCGCGGCGGCGCTGGCGGCGGGTGCCGGGGACCTGGTGCCGCTGGGGGTGGCCATGGGCATGTGGGCGGTGCTGTGGCTGCTCTACCTGTCGATCGTCAACGTGGGACAGACCTGGTACTCCTTCGGCTGGGAGTCCCTGCTCCTGGAGACCGGTTTCCTGGCCGTCTTCCTGGGCAATGCCCGGGTCGGGCCGCCGGTGCTGGTGCTGTGGCTGCTGCGGTGGCTGGTGTTCCGGGTGGAGTTCGGCGCGGGGCTGATCAAGATGCGGGGCGACGCCTGCTGGCGCAAGCTCACCTGCCTCTACCACCACCACGAGACGCAGCCCATGCCGGGACCGCTGAGCTGGTTCTTCCACCACCTGCCCCGGCCCGTGCACCGGGTGGAGTGCGCGGCGAACCACGTGACCCAACTGGGCGTGCCGGTGCTGCTGTTCACCCCGCAGCCGGTGGCCTCGTACGCCGCCGGGCTGATCGTGGCCACGCAGCTGTGGCTGGTGCTCTCGGGGAACTTCGCCTGGCTGAACTGGGTGACGATCACGATCGCGCTGCCGGCCGTCGACTTCACCGGCCTCGCGGGAGCGCCGCCCGCCGCCGCCTCGCGTGCGGCGCCGGTGTGGTTCGTGGTGCTGGTGTGCGCGGTGACGGTGCTGGTGCTGGTGCTGAGTTGGCATCCGGTGGCCAACATGATCTCGCCGCGCCAGGTGATGAACCGCTCCTTCGACCCGCTGCACCTGGTCAACACCTACGGGGCGTTCGGCACGGTCGGCCGGATCCGCGACGAGGTGGTGGTCGAGGGCACGGCGGAGCGGGTTCCCCGCGAGGACGGGGACTGGCGCGAGTACGGCTTCAAGGGCAAGCCCGGCGATCCACACCGGATGCCGCGCCAGTTCGCCCCGTACCACTTGCGCCTCGATTGGCTGATGTGGTTCGCGGCCCTCTCCCCCGGCTACGCCCGGGACTGGTTCGGGCCGTTCGTGGAGCGGCTGCTGGCGGGCGACCGGGACACGCTGCGGCTGATCCGCCACAACCCGTTCCCGGACGCCCCGCCGCGGTACGTACGGGCCCGGCTGTACCGGTACCGCTTCACCACCTGGCGCGAACTGCGCGAGACGGGCGCCTGGTGGCACCGCACGCTGCTGCGCGAGTACCTGCCGCCGACCCGGCTCGCGGGGTCGCGCCGCTCAGAGCCCGAGTAGGGCGGCCTCCCGCTCGGCCGATATGCCCTTGGCGGGGCGGTCGGGGCGCTGGGGGGCGACGCCGCCCAGCGAGCGGAGCCAGGTCCAGGTGTCGGCGACCGTCTCCTCGATGGGGCGGCACGTCAGACCGGCCTCCAGCGCCTTGGTGACGTCGGCGCCGAACAGGTGGTCGTGGGATTCGCCCTCCGGGATCCAGATCGGCAGTTCGGTCCAGGGCTCGACCCCGGCCGCTTCGATCACGGCGTCGGCGGTCCAGCGGGGGTCGACCGTGGCCCCGGTGGCGGCGGCGCAGGCGTCGATGAGGCTGCCCATGGTGGCGTGGCCGGGCGGCGAGGCCAGGTCGTAGGCCCCGCCGAGACCGGCCTCGGCGGCGTCCAGGGTCCAGCGCGCGAGGTCGCGTACGTCGATGTACTGGATCGGGAGTCCGGGGCGGCCGGGGGCCAGGAGGGGACCGCCGCGCGCGATCCGGTTCAGCCACCAGGGCAGCCGGCCGACGTTCTCGTACGGGCCGAGGATCAGGCCGGCGCGCACGAACAGGGCGCGCTCGCCGAAGGCGGCTCCGGCGGCCAGTTCGGCGCCGCGCTTGTCCTCGGCGTAGCCGGTGGAGTCCGCGTCGGGATCGCCCTCGACCAGCGGGGCGTCCTCGCGCGCTCCGGCCGGGGCGGGGTAGGCGTACACCGAGCAGGTGGAGACGTACGCGTACCGGCCGACGCGGCCGGCCAGCAGGCGGGCGCTGTCGCGCACCGCGGTGGGGGCGCCGCCCCAGGTGTCCACGACCAGGTCCCACTCCCCCTCGGCGAGGGCGGCCAGCCCGCTCGGGGCGGTGCGGTCGCCGTGGAGTGCGGCGGTGCCCGGCGGGGGCGCGTGGTGGCCGCGGTGGAAGACGGTCACCTCCCAGCCCCGGTCCAAGGCGCCTTCGGTGATCGCGCGCCCGACGAATTCGGTCCCACCCAGCATCAGGAGTCTCATGGGTCGAGCGTGCCCGGGCGGGGCGGTCCGGGGAAGGCGTGATCGCCGACAGCGATGACGCTCACGGCGTAGCGGGGAGGGGAACCGGGGGTCCGGGCATGCCGTGCCCCCGTCACCCTGGGGTGCGGGGGCACGCGTGCCGGGCCGGGCCGCGGGGGCCCGGCCGGGGCTGCTAGTCGATGCCGCGCAGGATGTGCGGCTCCGCCAGGTCGTCCTCGTAGCCGGCCAGCCGGATGGGGGCGGAGCGGGCCCAGACTTCGAGGCTGCCGAGTTCGTCGGACCGGGTGCTCGCCCTCCAGCCCGTGCGCTCCATGGTCGGGTCGGTCGTGGTCATCTCAGTCACCGCGCACTCCCTTGTGTCGCGTAACCCGGCGGGCTCTTCCGCGCGCCGGATAGGGAAATCGAAGGTCTTCCGGACGCGGTGGCGCCATGGTGGAGCGGGGCCCGGGTGGGGCTCCTTGCCGTTCAGGTTACACATATGAGCGGGGGTCCGCTCGATGGAACGGTAAAATCCGCGCTGGACCGCTTGTTTTCTCCCCGAGTTCAGGAAGTCGTCCACCGGCGTGTCCACCAGTGCTGGTCTGCTCGGGGCGGTGGCGCGCGAGCGGGGACGACGGAGGGGAGCCGAAGTGGCCAGGACAGGGGTACCCGCGTTCGGCAGTGTCGACGAGCTGATGGTCCTTCTGCACGCCGGTCACGAGGTCCCGGACGCGGCTTCCCGCGACCTCGGACTACAGACTGCGGCGCTGCTGCGCCGTTCGCATCCGTACGACAAGAAGCTCCAGGTCGCCGGACTGGTCCACGGCCCGGGGCCGTTGCTGGTCGGAGAGGGCGCCGGGGAGGCCGCGGGGGCGGGCTCCGATCCGGCCGAGCGCGCGGCGGAGGCCGTCCGTCCGCTGCTGGGCGACCGGGTCGCCCGGCTGCTGCGGCCGTGGGCCCCGGGCGCGGAGGCGGAGGCGCTGCGGCAGGCGGTCGGCGCGGGCCGGGCGGCGGGGCTGGACGCGGGGGTGGTGGAGGACTGGCGCCCGGTGCTGGAACTCGTCGCCGCAGGAGCCTACCGGCGCTGAGGCGCAATACACCCGAACGAGTGAGGGGCGGACGGCTCGCGCCGTCCGCCCCTCCTCTTCCGTGCGTTGCTCCGGCGCCCGCCGGGCCTACCAGTTGGCGGGGGCGTAATCCTTCAGGAAGACTCCGAAGAGGTCCTCGCCCGCTTCGCCCCGGACGATCGGGTCGTAGACGCGGGCCGCGCCGTCCACCAGGTCGAGGGGGGCGTGGAAGCCCTCCTCGGCGAGGCGCATCTTGTCGGGGTGCGGACGCTCGTCGGTGATCCAGCCGGTGTCGACGGCGGTCATCAGGATCTGGTCCTTCTGGAACATCTCCTGCGCGCTGGTGCGGGTCAGCATGTTCAGCGCGGCCTTGGCCATGTTGGTGTGCGGGTGGCCCGCCCCCTTGTAGCCGCGGCTGAAGACGCCCTCCATGGCGGAGACGTTGACCACGTAGCGGCGGCCGGCCTCGGCCGCGGCCATCGCCGGGCGGAGCCTGCTGATCAGGATGAACGGCGCGGTGGAGTTGCACAGCTGTACTTCGAGCAGCTCGATCGGGTCCACCTCGGACACCGTCTGGATCCAGCTGTTGGTGTCGTGCAGGTCGGGGACCAGTCCGCCGGCGTCGATGGCGGTGCCGGCCGCGATCCGGGCCGGGGTGGCGGAGCCGGAGAGTAGCGCGAGGTCGGTGATGTCCTGGGCGCTGAGCTTCTCGCCCTTGCCGCTGGGCAGGGCGGCGACCCGGTCGACCGTGCCGCTGCCGAAGGTGCCGATGACCTCGGAGGCGGGCAGCTCGCCCGCCGGCAGCGGGGCGCTCTCGGCGGCGACGAGCTCGCTGTAGGCGCCCGGGGAGCGGCGTACGGTCTGGGCCGCGTTGTTGATCAGGATGTCGAGCGGGCCCTCGGCGGCCACCGAGTCGGCCAGCGCGACGACCTGGGCCGGGTCGCGCAGGTCGATGCCGACGATCTTCAGCCGGTGCAGCCACTCGGAGCTGTCGGGCATCGCCTTGAAGCGGCGGATCGCGTCGCTCGGGAAGCGGGTGGTGATCGTGGTGTGCGCACCGTCGCGCAGCAGCCGCAGCGCGATGTACATGCCGATCTTGGCGCGGCCGCCGGTGAGCAGGGCGCGGCGGCCGCTCAGGTCGGTGCGGGCGTCGCGGCGCGCCCGGTTGAAGGCGGCGCAGTCCTGGCAGAGCTGGTGGTAGAACGCGTCGACCTCGACGTAACGGGTCTTGCAGATGTAGCAGGAGCGCGGGCGCTGGAGTATCCCGGCGATCGGGCCCTTGACGGCGCTGCTCAGGGCGTTGCCCTGGGTCTCGTCGTCGATGCGCTCGGCGGAGCCGGTCGCGGTCGCCTCGGTGACGGCCTTGTCGTTGGCGGTCTTGGAGGCGCGGCGCTCCTGGCGGCGGCGCTGCTTGACCGTGCGGTAGAGGCCGGCGGTGGCACGGCGTACGGTGATGGCGTCGGGGTGGTCGACGTCGATCTTGTCGAGTTCGTCGAGCACGCTGAGGCAGAGGGCCAGCCGCTCGGGGTCGATGCCCGGCCCGTATGCGTGGTTGTCTTCGGTCACCGTCATGGCCGCTGCCGTTCCCTGTTCGCTCGTCCGCGTCCGCCTGCTGCGGAACTCCCCAAAACCGCCACTGTACGGAGCCGACACGCCCGGGACCAAACCCGTTCACGGTGGGGAGGGGTTCGTCACGTTCCGTAGCGGGTACCCCTTCTGGTGTATGCCGTGAGGATGACTCGACGGTGGATCAAGGGGCCTCGGGGCGGATGTGGCGCGCCCCCGGGTGGGGCATGGTGAATTCATGAGCACCTTGGCCCTCTCGGTCCTCCTCTGCCTGGTGTCCGCCGTCGCGTACGCGGGCGGTGCGATCGTCCAGGAGCACGTCGCGGCGAGCTCCCCCGACGGCTCGTACGCGCCGCTGCGCCGGGCCGGCTGGTGGGCGGCGGTCGCCCTCAACGGCCTCGGCGCGCTGCTGCACGTGCTGGCGCTGGCGTACGGGCCACTGAGCCTGGTCCAGCCGCTCGGGGCGCTGACCATCGTCTTCGCCCCGCCGATGGCGGCGGTGTTCGTCGGGCGCCGGGCGGGTGCGGCGGCCTGGCGCGGGGCGGTGCTGGCCACCGTGGGCCTGGCCGGGCTGCTCGCGCTGACCGGCGGGGACGGTACGGACCGGGCGGTTCTGGCCGGCGCCGAGCGGACCCTCCTGTTGTCGGTGACGGCCGGCGGGGCGGCGCTGCTGCTCCTGGCGGCCGGGCGGGTGCACCGGGCGGTGCTGCGCGGCGTGCTGGTGGCGACGGCGGCCGGTACGGCCTTCGGGATGGCCTCCGTCTTCACCAAGTCGGTGGCCGACACCTTCGAGACGGGCGCCCTGGCCGGGCTGTGGCCGGATCTGGCGGCGATCGCCGTCCTGGCGTCCGGCGGGCTGCTGCTGTCGCAGGCCGCCTACCGGGGTGCCGGGCTGACCGCGCCGCTGGCGACGGTGACCGTGGTCAACCCGGCGGTGGCGGCGGCGGTCGGGATCTCCCTGTTCGACGAGGGCTTCCGGTACGGGACCGCGGGCGCCGTGGCCGCGGCGGCGAGCGCGGTCGTGGCGGCGGCCGGCCTGGTGCTGCTCACGGCCGTGCCGCCGCACGTGCGGGGGTCAGATGCGGACGCCCTTGCCCCGGAGGTACTTGAGCGGGTCGATGTCGGAGCCGTAGCCGGGTGCTGTCCGCATCTCGAAGTGCAGGTGCGGTCCGGTGGTGTTGCCGGTCGAGCCGGAGCGGCCGAGGCGCTGGCCGCCGGAGACCTGCTGGCCGGCCTTGACGCCGAGCGCGGAGAGGTGGGCGTACTGCGAGTACCGGCCGTCGGCGTGCCGGATGACGACCTGGTACCCGTACGCTCCGGCCCAGCCGGCCGACTCGACCGTGCCGGGGCCGACGGCCTTGATGGTGGTGCCGGTGGGCACCGGGAAGTCGACGCCCGTGTGGTAGCCGCTCGACCAGGAGGAGCCCGCGACGTGGTAGGCGGTGCCGAGGGCTGCGTCGACCGGAGCCGTGAAGCCGCCCGAGGCGGGCTTCTGCTCCGCTGAGGGGGGCTTGGCCTGCTCGGCGGGCTTCGGCTGCGGCGCGGGCTTGGCCGCCTGCTCGGCCGGCTTCGGCGCCGGTTTGGCCGACTGCTCGGTCTTCGCGGCGGGTTCCACGGGCTTGACCGGCTCGGCGGTGCGCGGCGGCTTCTCGGGGTTCTGCGCGGGCGGGGCCACCGGGGCGGTGGTGACGCGCAGGGTGAGCCGCTGTCCCGGGAAGATCAGGTCGGGGTTGCCGCCGACCGTGGCCCGGTTCGTCTCGTACAGCGCCTGCCAGCCGCCCTCGACGTGCTGCCGGCCGGCGATCGTGGACAGGGAGTCGCCGGGCGCGACGACGTACGGGTTCGGCAGGACGGTCGTGCCGGTCGGGGTGGGCGTGGACACCGGCGTGGCCGGGGTGCCGGATGCCGTGGGGGCGCCGGTGGTGGCCTTGGTCGCCTGGAGCCGGTCCATGGGCGCCTGCTGCTTCGGCAGCTTCGGGGTGGTGCCCGTGCTGCCTGCGTTGGCTGTGGTGCCCGTGGTGCCCGTCGCGGGCGCCGGACCGCTGCGGCTGAGTCCGGACTGCGGGCCGCAGACGGGCCAGGCCTGGGGACCCTGCCCCTTGAGGACCTTCTCCGCGACCGCGATCTGCTGGGCCTTGGTCGCCAGGTCGGCGCGCGCGGCGAAGGCGGTGCCGCCGAAATCGCGCCAGGTGCTCTGGCTGAACTGCAGCCCGCCGAAGTAGCCGTTGCCGGTGTTGATCTTCCAGTTGCCGGTCGCCTCGCACTCGGCGACCTTGTTCCAGGTGTCCACGGAGGCGGCGTGCGCCACTCCCCCGGCGACGAGCGGGAGCGCGATCCCCGCACCACCCGCGGTGACGGCGAGCGAGGCCCGGTTGATGCTGCTCGGCTGATACCGGCGATGCCGGCCCCGTACACCCATGGGAGCCCCCTTGAAGACATGCAGGAACCGCACAACCTAACGGCGCCCCTCGCCGCTGGCAAGTGCCACAACCAGCCGCACTCGGACTGGAGTTGGGGCCGCCGAACGAAGGAGCGAGGTCACGCGGGCCGAGGTGCCGGGGGTACGGGATTACGGGGCTACGGGAATTCCGGGCCGGGAACGGCCGGGACCCTCAGCTCAGCGGACCCGGCTGCGGGATCGGCGCGGGCCCGGGCGGCGGGGGCACCGGATCGGGCTCGGGGACGGGCGCGGGCACCGGCGGCACCGGCTGCGGCACGGGCCCGGGGCCCGGTGCCGGTCCGGGGCCCGGCACGGGCGGGAACGGCGCCGGGACCGGATCCGGCTCGGGCACCGGGGGCTGCGTCTGCTCTGCGTTTCGCACCATGGACCCCACCTTCCCCCGATCCGTTCCCGTACGCCTCTCAGCCCGCCGGGGGCAGCGCCCCCAGGCGCAGGGCGGCGGCCAGGCCGGGGCGGGGGCTGGAGAGGACGGGCACACGGGTGCGGACGAGCGCGGCGGCCCCGGCCATGGAGGCCTGGGCCAGCACGATGACGTCCGCGTCGGCCACGGCGTCGGCCGCGTCGGCCACCGCCGCGAGGTAACCGGCGGCGTCACCGGCCTCGAAGAGCTCCCAGGCCCCGTCGACGAGGTGCGTACGGATGGTCAGCGGCCGGCCGTCGGCCTCCTCGGCCAGCAGCTCCCCGGTCGGCGCGAGCGTCGACGCGACGGTGGCCAGTACGGCGATCCGCGGCCCCGTCCGGACGGCCTCGGCCGCCATCGGCCGGTCCACCCGGAGCACGAGGGCGCCGACGGCGGGCGCGAGGGCCTCGGCGACCGCCCCGAGCGTCGAGCAGGTGACCAGCACCGGCCCGCCCGCGCCCCCGAGCAGCCGGCGCAGCTCCGGGACCACCGACTCCGGGCCCCGCTCGCGGGCCCGGTCCAGCAGTTCCGGGACCACCAGGTGCCGCAGGACGGCGCCGGGGTGGTCCCGGTCGCGCAGCGCGTCGAAGACCGGCACGTGCACCGGGGAGGTGTGGAGCAGCGTCAGCCCGGTCACCACAGCGCCGGGTCGTCCGCCAGCTGCGTCTTGGCCGCCTCGACCACCTCGGCCGGGGCCTCGGGCGCCTGGTCGGGATGCTTGGCGGCCCAGCTCGCCGCGTAGGGGCACAGCGGCACGACCGGAACGCCCTCGGCCGCGGCGATCCCGTAGAAGGCCTTCACCAGGTCCCCGGCGATGCCCCGCCCCTCGTGCCCCGGCTCGACCACCGTGTGGACGGCCACCAGCGCGTGGGGCTCGGCGGCGAGGACGAAGTAGGCGATGAAGCCGACCACCTCGCCGCCCTCGACGGCCAGCAGCCGCCCGGCCTTCCGCTCGTCGCGCACCTCGATCGCCATGTCCCCGACTCCCCTCAGCCAGCCACCGCGTGGGGGCTGCGCTCCTGATCCGTACCCGGCACCGGGGCGGACGGATCCGCCCCGAGTTCGACGATCTTATTGTCCGCGTCGACGTGCACGACGCGCGGCACGAACGCCCGCGCCTCCGCGTCGTCGACCTGCGCATAACTGATCAGGATGACCAGGTCCCCGGGATGCACGAGATGCGCGGCAGCCCCGTTGATCCCGATGACCCCGGACCCCCGCTCACCTTCGATGACGTAGGTCTCCAACCGCGCCCCGTTGGTGATGTCCACGATGTGGACAAGCTCCCCGGGCAACAGATCGGCCGCGTCGAGCAACTCGGCATCGATGGTCACGGACCCGACGTAGTGCAGGTCGGCCTGCGTGACGGTGGCCCGGTGAATCTTGGACTTGAACATGGTCCGAAACATGAAGAGGCTCCCAAAAGGTCTGCTCCCTGCCTGCTTCCCGCAGGTCAAGGGCGTCTCCGGAGCCTACAACGATTCACATGCGCGGTCAGCTCTTGCCAAGCCTTTCAAGGGGCATCGCCTGCGATCCGCGACCGAGAACCAAACCCTTGTTCGGTGAGCCTGACTACCGGCCATAGTCCGCGCCCCCCCACAGTCCCCTGCGGCACGCCTCCACCTCGCACCCTCATAACACTGATCGCCAGTTATTGCAATACTCTCTATCGGATTGAGTGAAGACAGCCTGCTGATACGTGGTTAGTTTTCCCAACTCCCGCCGTGAGTCCACAAGTTCGACGTCGACTCGTGAGAGTGAACACTCGACACCGAGGCCCACGGCGGTGTGGGCGGGTGCCAGGATTCCGCTCGTTCACTTAACAAGCTCAGGCGGTGCGGGAGTTGACCGGCTGGTCGATGCTGCCACGTCTCTCCTGAAGGGCCTCAGCCATGCGTTCTCCTGCGGAATCCCCTCGTTCGGGTGACGATCGGATGAAGTGCCATCCTCGTTGCCGGATCAGTATTTGGATCACTTTGGCCAGGCTCGCGCTTGTGAGCCTGGGTCTGTTCACCGACAACCCCGCCGTGCGTGTGGCGCACAGGGTCGCCGTCTGGCTGTCTGGCCACATCCGGGAATCCGAGTGATGTAAGGATGCACATGCCTGAAACCTTCACCGAAGGTCCATTTCCGCTGCCCGCTTCCAGAGAGGTACAAGAAAAATGGATTGAGGCAGTGTTGGCCACGGACGGGGTCAACCTTCCCCGAGGCGCACTGGAGAATGTAGCCCCCTTCATCGCCAACCCGGGTGAGATGCTCGGAGATCCGGGCTCCGATGGCGTCCGACGGCTCAAGGGCGCTGCGGTGCGGCGCATCCGCACGGATGCCGGTGAGATGCTGGTGGCGATCGTCCGCATGCATGGTGTCGGGGGAGTGCTGTGGAGCCACAATGAGCGCATCAGTTCGATCTGGCGTTCCCTGGCGGACCCTACGGTGGCGCAGGGGACCGAAAAGACGCTGGCCTCCGTGCAACCCTGGAGTCATGTCGATGACGAAGGGCGCGAACACTTCTTCGCAGCCCTAGAGAGTTCCGTACCGACCCGGCAGGCATTGATCATGGATGCCGAAGATGCTGCGGACGCCCTGTTGAAGTACGACCGGCTACGAAAGTACGACCTCGGCGAGGATCTAGTCCTCAATGGGCAGCAGGAGCCCGGCATGTACGTTCCACAGCACATCCGCTTGCAGGACAATCCGGAGCTGGACGCGGCAGGGAATCCCCTCTATCCGGGGGCGTATTGGGGATGGATGGCGGTCCGTGGAAATAATCGAACACAGAAGCGTCAATCCATCTTCCGAGTGAGCTCCGGTGAGGTACTCACCGGGGTCCCGGCCGAAAAGCTGGGGCGAGCCGAGGGTGGCATCGTCTGCGACCCACAGGTTTGGCTGGCTGAATTCTCTACTCTACTCAACCAGGAATACGGCGCCTCGGAAGAGGACTTGGACCCGAAGTCCGGCACGCGGGCGCACCGAGCCGCGGCAATCGCCGTCGTGGAAGCACATCTCGTCATCGGTACGCCGACCCCACAGCGCCTCTACCGCATCGTGCAGATGAGCAACCGTCGCGACCACGTGAACCCCCCGCTGGAGTTCGATGCCGTTGGTCGTTCCCGCGCCCTCGGGCGTGGTGTTCTGGGGATGTACGTCGCACGACAGCTCATGGACGAGAAGACTGCAGAGGTGCTGTCCGGGCTGGCGCCCATCCGTGAACTCCCTGGCGCCGCAACCAACATGTCGGTCTCAGAATTGCGTGATCGGCGTGCCATGGCACTGCTGCAGGCTCTGTTTCCCACCGACCCACAGAAGCGTCTCCTTCTTCAGCGGGCACTCAGCGAGAATCCGCCGTCCCAGCTGAAGGCGACCGAGATCCACCAGCGCGCCCGGGCCTGGTCGGCCCTCACGTCCGAGAGCTACCCGAAGCCGTGGAATCCGAGGGTCGGCGAGATCTTCACCACCAAGATCAGGGACGGCGTGGTCCTCTCTGGACGCTCACTGCCTGAGCTCCTGGCGGCCGCTCACACCGACAACGACGCGTTTGAGGAGTTGATCTCTTACCGCGCGGTGCACTGGCTGGCCTCCTTCGCCCTAGTGGAACCCGACCGCGGCTCTCTAGACGGCCAGGGGGCGTTCGACGACGCGGGTGGGCGCGTGGCCAGGGAGCGGCGGACGGTGACGAACGTCCTACAAGCGCTGCGCCATGAAAAGAAGCGGATGATGGCGGTCGGCGTCCTCAGGGCGCTGGTTGCGGCGATGGATGACGGGGACCGCAAGCCATGGCGGGTCAGCAGCCATGGCGTGGAGCGACCGGGCCATGAGATGACGCGCATCTGGTTCGACATGGAATTCCCCAAGGAGATGGGCACTCGGCCTCGCAAGGTGCCCGTTCCCTCTCCCATCCCGCCGCCCACCACCTCCACTCCGCAGGCCGCGCACCCTGCGCGGGAGCAAATTTGGGTCCAGGCGGAGACTGGTCCCCCCGCGCTCTCCGGAACCGCCGGTCGTGCCGCTGCACTACCCGCCCAGGGGACGCAGGTTGTCCATCCCGCGCAGCCGGCGGTGCCAGCCAGCCTTCCACCGAGTCTGCCTGCGACGGACGCCTTGATGGTGAAGATCGAGGAACTGATCCACGCTGTCGGTGACGGATCGACCGAAATCAGTCGGCTACTCCAGGAGCTGAAAAACCGGGCGAAGGACTCCGCGACGGCTCCGCCCATCGCCCGTGGCCGCGCTGACGCCGCCGTACGCCGTCTTAACCAGACCCTGGGCCGCCTACGCGAACTGCCCGAACTAGTCGAGTCGTTGGCAGAAACGGAGTGACTGGGGCCACCGGGGCCGGCCTGGACCAGCCCACTGTGGCCTTGCCACCAACGGTGATCGAGGTTTTCCGTTTCGGCTCTGCCCGCTGGCCATGGTGCCCCGCCAACCGACACGTCCGGCCACCCGCTACGGCTCGCGCTCTTCGGCGAACCGGTTGACGGTCACCGTAGAGCCCTGCTGGAATCACTCTCCGTACACGCAGCAGGGTGGGAAGAGAGATTCATGGCGGCACTGGACAATCTGAAGCTCAGGGACGTACTCGCGGATGTCGCCTCGGGGGCGTTACAACTGCCCGACTTCCAGCGGAACTGGAAGTGGGACGACGACCGGATCAGGGCGATCATCGCGACAGTGACGCTGGACTACCCCCTCGGTGTGGTGATGACACTGCAGACGGGCGGTGCCACTCGGTTCCGTTCCCGTACGCTCACCGGCGCGCGACCCACGGGCGATCCGAAGCCGGACCTCCTGCTGCTGGACGGCCAGCAGCGTCTCACCTCCCTGTTCCAGGCACTGTGGCTGGACGCACCGGTGGAAACGTCGGACTCTCGGGGCAAGCCCATCGAGCGCTGGTACTACGTCGACATCGAGAAGGCCGTCGGTCCTTCCGCCGACCGCGACGAAGCGATCCTGTCCGTCCCAGCGGACAAGGTGCTGCGCACCGACTTCAACCGCACGGTGATCCTGGACCTGCGGACGGAGGAGGCCGAGTGCGCAGCCGGATTCTTCCCGCTGCACCTCGTCTTCGACGCCCAGCGCGTCAACCAGTGGAAGAGGAACTACATCAAGGCGGACGAGGAGCGGAACTGGGACCGGTGGGGCCAGTTCGACGACCTCGTGCTCCAGCAGGTCCGCGCCTTCCAGGTCCCCATGATCCGGCTGGCCGCGACCACCTCCATGGACGCCGTCTGCGCGGTGTTCGAGCGCGTCAACACCGGCGGCGTGCCCTTGAACGTCTTCGAACTTCTCACCGCCACTTACGCCGGCGACCCCGAGTACGTGGAAAGGACCGGCGATTACTACCAGCTTCCCGAGGTATGGCGGGAGATCAAGCACGCGCTGGCGTCGAAGTACCCGGTCTTCGGCCGGCTCGACAGCGGTCTTGAGAATGGCCTGAGCAGCATCGACTTCTTGCAGGCCATCGCGCTGGTACGTACGTGGGAGCGCAAGGGGGCGGGTATCGGCGCCGCGGTGTCCTGCAAGCGGCGCGATCTGCTGGACCTTCCTCTGACCGACTTCGTTCGCCTGGCGCCCGAACTCGCCGAGGCTTTCGCCTGGGTGGGTGATTTCCTGGAGCGGCAGTGCATCGTCCGTTCCAACGACCTTCCGTACAAGACTCAGCTTGTCCCGCTCGCGGCCGTCCGCGCCATTCTCGGCGATGAGACGGAGGAGGTGGGCCAGGACGAGAAGATCGAGCAATGGTACTGGTGCGGGGTTCTGGGTGAGATGTACGGCGGCTCGACCGAGACCCGCTTCACGCGGGACGTCGAGCAGCTCGTCGACTGGATCCGGCGGGAGGAGCGCGCGCCCGACACGGTCGCGGACGCCTACTTCTTCGCCGAGCGGCTCGACGGCCTCACCACCCGCAACAGCGCCGCCTACAAGGGGATCTACGCCCTGCTGATCAAGCAGGGCGCGGTCGACTGGCACTACACGGACGCCCCGCTCAGCCCGGGGCGGCTCGACCAATACAGTGTCGACGTCCGGCAGATTTTCCCCAAGGCCTGGTTCCGCCGGGGCAACAGCCAAGGTCTGCCGACGAATTCCATCGTGAACAAGACCCCACTGTCCTACCGGGCCACGATGGACATGATGGGGGCACCCTCGTCCTACCTCTCCACCCTGATCGCCGCTTGCGACATGCGCCCTGAGTGGTTCGACGATGTGCTGGCCACCCACTTGATCAACCCGGAGGCACTGCGCGAGAGCGATTACAAGCGCTTCTACACCGACCGTTCCCGGCAGTTGCAGGAGCTGGTGCGGTCCGTCATGGGCAAGCCCACCGTGCTCCGCGACCTGTCGGAGGGCGGCCCGCGATGAGTATCAGGCCCAGCGAGCAGGATCTCACGGCGCTCAAGGGAAGCACCGTGCCCGTGCAGGGGATTCTCGACCTGTTCCAGGTCCGGGTCCGGGATCACCGCACGGTGCACCTGATCGCGCAAGCACTGGCGGACTCGGGCCTGACGACGCTGCCGGACTTCGCGGTCTGCGGATTACGCAGTAGCGTCGACGTGGTCCCCATCGCCTCCGTCCCCGCGCAGGCCGCACCGGTCGAAAGCGATGCCGGGGAAGAGACGGATGAGTCCCTCCCCTCGCTTCCCCAGCGTCTGTTGCTGGGTGACATCCCCTCGGCCAGGAGAGGGGTACGCGGCGTCACCCCCGGCAACTCCCTGGCGCACGCCACCTTCCTGATGCGGACCGAGAGTTTCTCCCAGGTGCCGGTGACCACCGGCATGGCGCAGATCCACGGCGTGGTCACCTGGAGTTCCGTGGCCAGGATGTACGAGGCGGGCAAGTCCGCCACGCTGGAGAACGCCATGGACAAGGACTCCCTGCCGGTCGCGGACGCGCGCCAGGAATTGTTCGCGGCACTTCCGGTGCTCAAGGAGCACGGCTACCTGCTCGTGCGCGGCGACGACGGCTGCCTGTCAGGCATCGTCACCGCCGCGGACGTCACGGAGCGCTTTGAGGGGGCGGCGCGGCCCTTCTTCATCGTGGGGGAGATCGAGTCCCTGCTGCGGCGCTGTCTGGGCGCGGCCTTGGACGAGGAGTCCGTCAAAGCCGTCCAGACTCACAAGAAGCCCGAGCACCGCACCGGCCAGGTGTCGGACCTGATGTTCGGCGATTACCTCAAGTTGCTGGACGGCGAACAGACGAAGCAGGCGCTGGCCGATCGGGCCGATCTCAACTGGGACGCCCTGAAGTGGCGGAACATGCCCAGGGAGCAGTTCATCGGCCGCCTGAAGCGGGTGAAGGACATCCGCAACCGGATCGCCCACTTCGATGAAAAGCCACTCCCGACCCAGATGATCGAGGAGTTGACCGCCTTCGCCGCGCTACTGCGGGCGTTCGTTTCCTGATCGGAATACTCGCCGACCGAACCCACCGGGTAGGACGACAACGGGCTGCCGACCGAGCGCCGGGTGCAGAACCACTTCGGCGCCCGGTGCGATCCCTCGCTGCCGTACGACCGGGATTCACTCCCCCTACATCCCCGGCAAGCAGCAGACCCCGTGTCCCGCCGCGGAGCGAGGGCCACGGGGTCCGGGCCCGCTACGGGGTCAGGAAGCGTCGTAGTTTGGTCAGGGGCCAGGTGTTGATGACGTCGTCCTTGGTCAGCCAGCCGCGTTGGGCCGTGGCCACGCCGTAGCGCATGTACGGCAGGTGGGTGGTGGAGTGCGCGTCGGAGTTCACCGCGAACTTCACGCCGTACCGCTTCGCGCGCAGGATGTCCTCGTCGCACAGGTCGAGCCGTTCGGGGTGCGCGTTGATCTCCAGAGCGGTGCCCGTCCGCGCGCAGGCCTCGAACACGGCGTCGAAGTCGGCGTCGATGGCGGGGCGTTTGCCGATCCGGCGGGTGGTGGGATGGCCGATGACGGAGACGTGCGGGTTCTCGCATGCGCGGATGAGGCGGCGGGTGAGTTCCTGCCGGCTCTGGTGGAAGTGGGAGTGGACCGACGCCACGCAGAGGTCGAACTCCGCGAGGAACTCGTCGGGCCAGTCCAGGGTTCCGTCCGGGCCGATGTTGAGTTCGGTGCCGTGCAGCAGCCGCATCCTGCCGTGTTTTCCGTCCAGGGCCCGGACCCGTTCGCGCTGGGCGAGCATCTTCTCGGTGGTCATGCGCTGCATGTACAGGTCGGGGGCGTGGTCGGTGATCGCGTAGTACGCGTAGCCGCGGGCGGCAGCGGCGGCGACCATGTCCTCCAGCGGGGCGAGCCCGTCGGTGAGGTCGGTGTGCGTGTGGAGGTCGCCGCGGATGCCCCGCTCCGTGAGCAGGTCGGGGAGTTCGCCGCGCAGCCCGGCCTCGATCTCGCCGCGGTCCTCGCGCAGCGTCGGCGGTATCCAGGGCAGTCCGAGCCTCTCGTAGACCGCCTCCTCCGTCGCCGAGGTGACGCTCTCGCCGCTCTCCGCGTCGAAGAGCCCGTACTCGGAGAGCTTGAGGCCCTGGCGTACGGCGCGCTGCCGATGTGGATGTTGTGGGCTTTGGAGCCGGTGAAGTACAGGAGGCCCGCGCCCCACGAGGCGGGCGGGAGGACCCGGAGGTCCACCTGGAGGCCGGTGGCGGTGCGGATCGAGGTCTTCTTCTCCCCGCGTGCGATGACCTCGGCGGTCTGCGGGAGGGCGGTGAGGGCGTCCATGAACGGGGCCGACCGGCGCGCGGCCACCAGGATGTCGACGTCGCCGATGGTCTCCCTCATCCGGCGCAGGGAGCCCGCGTACGCGCACCGGACGCAGCCGCGTACGCCGGACAGCTCGGTGACGAGCTGCTCCGCGACGTCCATCGCCGCGTTGAGGAGGATCCGGCCCTCGCCGGCCTTCTGGAGTACGGAGATGCCGTGGAGGATGTTCTCCTCGGTGCGTTCGCCGAAGCCCTTCAGGTCGCGCAGCCGTTCCTCGTGGATGGCGTCGAGGAGCTGGTCGGCGGAGGTGATGCCCAGCTCCTCGTACAGGACCATGGCCTTACGGGGCCCCAGCCCCGGAATCGCGATCAGCTCGCGCACTCCGGCCGGTACGGAGGCCCTCGCCTCGTCGACGGCCGGCATGCGGCCGGTCCGCAGGTAGGTGAGGATCTTGTCGGCCAGGGAAGCGCCGACGTGGGGGATCTCGCGCAGGCCCTTCGCGTCGAGTGTGGAGATGTCCTGCGGATGGCCGCCGACGGACCGGGCGGCCTTCTCGTAGGCGCGCGCCTTGAAGGCCTCTCCGCCCCGGATCGCGATGATGTCGGCGTACTCCTGGAGGAGCGCCTCGACCTCCGCGTTGGCTCGGATCATGTCTCCAGGGTGCCCCGACCGGTCCACGGCCGCCTTTCGGACCCCGCCGGCGGCCGGGGGACGTCCGGGAGGGCCGCGACCGTCTGCCCGGCGGATCGTGCGGGCGGCGGACGGTGGGGGTCTGGAGGCCGCCGCCGACGGTGAGGTTCCTGGCCCTGCGGGTGACGATGCTCGCGCCGCCGTACGGGGGTGGATCGGCCGCCGGGCCGGTCGCGCCCGGGACGCGCTTCCCGGCGGCGCGGACGCGAGGCCCGGCTCCGGGCATACCGGGCGGCGACCCGTCCGCGTGGATGCTAGGGCGGTCTACCGTACGGACTGCGTGGGAGGCCGTGACGACGGCGTCGGCCGTCTGAGGGCGGGGCGCCGCCCGTGCCGGAGGGGCCGGACCGGGCCCCGGACCGCGTGCCCGCGTACGGCTACAACCCCCTTACACAGCAAGGAAATTGGGCGTGCGAACGCGGCACGATAGCAGTCTTTCGAGGTCTTGCCCGGATGTTTATCCGATGGTGATGGGCCTTCCTCGGCGGCACCACAACGGGCACTAGCGTCCCGTGGCACCCCAGGAGAGCGGGTGCGCACCGTGTGGAACATGCGGGCGGCGGCCGATCCGGCCCCGCGTCTCCTGTCGGACCACGGAGCGAGGAGGCACTGTGCTGTCATTCCGGCGGCGATCCGTCAACGGCGTGTCGGTGGCGACGAAATACACCATCGGAAGCGGGCTGGTCATCGGCGCCCTGGCCGTCACGCTGATCGTGCTGCTGATCCCCGTGGCCAAGTACGGTGACCGGGCCTCGGCCGCCACGACGGGGACGGCGGCCCTGCCCGCGGGGGTCGAGGACGACGGCGGCGGGATCATGAGCACCGCGTACGGGCCGCTGACCCCCGTCGACCGGGACTTCGTCCGCAAGGTGCGGCTCGCCGGGCTCTGGGAGCTGCCCGCCGGACGGCAGGCCCAGCAGCGCGGGACGCGGGCCTCGGTGCGCACCGCCGGGGAGCACCTCGTGATGGGCCACACCGATCTGGACCGGCAGGTGCTCCAGGTCGGCCAGGCTCTCGGCGTCGACCTGCCCGACCGCCCCACCGCCCAGCAGCAGGGCTGGCTCGATCAGATGACGGCCGCCCAGGGCACCGAGTACGAGCGGCTCTTCGTCCAGCTGCTGCGCCGGGCGCACGGCAAGGTGTTCCAGCTGGTGGCCCAGGTACGGGCGCAGACCCGGAACTCCATGGTGCGGGCCCTGGCCACCTCGGCCAACACCACCGTCCTGGACCACATCGCGGTGCTGGAGGAGAGCGGCCTGGTCGACTTCGACTCCCTCGACGTGAGCCCGGCCCCCTCTTCCCCCGCCGCCCCCGTCTCCCCTTCCTCCCCGGTCCACCAGGGGGTTTCACCCCCCTCCCCCGTCCGATCGACGAAGTGAAGTGATCGCATGAGTAAAAAGGGCCATAGGCGCCCCCGGTTGAAACTCCTGGCGGCGGTGTCCGCGCTGGTGCTGGGCGGTGGCGGGGTCGCCGTCGTCGCCGGCAACGCGAACGCCGGGCAGGACGGCGGCCGTTCGGGCGAGGCGACCGCCACCATCGACTGCCCCGACGTGGGCGACCGGCTCCGGGACGTCCCCGACCAGGCCCGGGGCGAGGTCGACGAGAACCTCGCCCAGCTGGACGTCCAGGTGGCCGACGCCTACCGGCAGCTCGCCGCGGGGCAGGTGCGCAAGCAGGAGGTGCCCAAGGACGCGCTCCTGGGCAAGCTCCGGGACCAGCGTTCCGCGACCATCAACCGGATGTCCGACGCGATCGGCCGCGACGCGGGACGCCCCGAGGGGCTGGACGCGCTGAGCGGGTGCGCCATGAAGGAGGCGCCCGCCGAGGCCGACCCCGGGACCGACGCGGCCGCCGACGCCGCGATCGCCGCCGCCCCCGCCGGGGACCTGAACGCGGCTCGCGGCATCGGGCAGAAGCGGGGCCCGGCGCAGAGCGACTTCGTCGCGGTCGACAAGGTGCGGCCGAACGTGAAGACCCCCGGCGCCGGGCGCGCCGCCTCCACGGGCTCGTTCTCCTCGCAGTGCGGCCGTAACGAGAACGGCCACTTCAACCCGGACAACGTCATCGTCGCGCCGGGCGTCTCCAACGGCGCCCACCACATGCACGACTACGTGGGCAACAAGTCCACCGACGCCTTCTCCTCCAACAACAGCCTCGCCGCCTCCGGAACCACCTGCGGCAACGGCGACCAGTCCGCCTACTACTGGCCCGTGCTGCGGCTGCGCGACGGCAAGGCCGAGCGCGACGCCCGGGCCCCGGGCGGGGGGCAGGACGCCAACGTGGGCACGATCCTGCGGCCCAAGCAGGTCACGATCGACTTCAAGGGCAGCCCGGCGGGGAAGGTCAGGGCGATGCCGCGCTTCCTGCGGATCATCACCGGTGACGCCAAGGCCTTCACCAACGGCACCGCCAACGCCAACGCCTCCTGGAGCTGCACCGGCTTCGAGGACCGCCAGCTCAAGGACAAGTACCCGGTGTGTCCGAAGGGCAGCGACGTGGTGCGCACCTTCAGCTTCCAGAGCTGCTGGGACGGACGCAACACCGACAGCGCCAACCACCGTACGCACGTGGCCTTCCAGGACGGCAACGGCCGCTGCCCGAAGGGCTTCTCCGCGATCCCGCAGCTGGTCCAGCGGATCGTGTACGGGGTCGCCCCCGGCGCCCGCTTCGCCGTGGACAGCTTCCCCGAGCAGCTCCACAAGCCGGTGACCGACCACGGGGACTTCATCAACGTCATGCCGAACGGCCTGATGGCCCAGGCGGTGGACTGCATCAACAGCGGGCGCGTCTGCCGCTGATCCCGCAGCGCAGCGGAGCGCCGGCCCGGGGGCCCTCCCCGGGCCGGCGCCGTTCACCCCGCCCGGCCGGGTGCCGGGGCGCCGAGGACGAGGAGTGAGGAGTGCCATGTCCGGCTCTCGTACCACCGCGGACGGTCCGCTACCCCTGGACGCGCCACCCTCCGACGGACAACTCACCTCGCTGCTACGGGATACGGGCGCGGGAGCGGAGGCGGCCGCGGTGTGCGAGCTGCTCTACCGGCGCCACCGGCGCGCCGCCCTCGCGTACGCGCGCACCTGCTGCCGCACCCCGCAGGACGCCGAGGACCTGGTCTCGGAGGCGTTCGTACGGACCTTCCAGGCCGTCCGCTCCGGCACCGGACCCCGCGGGCCCTGGCGCCCGTACCTGCTGGCCGTGGTCCGGAACACGGCGATCCAGTGGCGGGAGGGGGCCGGGCGGACGCTGCCGACGGCCGACTTCGACTCCTGGCCCCAGCCGGTGCCCGTCGGCGGCGACCCGCAGCGCGAGGTGCTGGCGGAGGAGGACCGGCGGCTGGTGGCACGTTCCTTCCGCGCGCTGCCCGCCCGCTGGCAGGCCGTCTTGTGGCACACGCTGGTGGAGGAGGAGTCCCCGCGCCGGACCGCCGCGCTGCTCGGGATCACCCCGAGCGCGGTGACCTCGCTGGCCTTCCGGGCCCGCGAGGGGCTGCGCGAGGCCTACCTCGGCGCCCACCTGGACCCGGCGGCGGGCGGGCGGTGCGGGCATTACGGCAGCATGCTGGGCTCGGCGGTCCGGCGGGGCGCCACCCGGCGGCCGCGAGGACTCGTCCGGCACCTCGCCCGGTGCGGGTCCTGTGCCGGGGCGTACGCGGAGCTACTGGACCTCAACACCGCGCTGCGGGCGGCGCCGGCGCCGGCGGGTGCCGTACCGGCGTAGGCCGCCGCCCGCACGGGCGGCGCCCGCCCGGCCGCCCCGTCGTGGGGGAGGCCGGGCGGGCGCGGGCGCGGCCGGGTCACAGGCCGTTGACGCGGGCCATCCGTCCGACGACCAGGGGGGTGAAGCCGGCGGTGACGACGCGTCCCGTACGGCGGCCGGCCCGCGAGTGCTGGCGGCGTACGTGGGCCATCAGGCGGCGGCTGCGCAGGGCCATCTCCAGTTCGAAGCGGGTCCGCGGATCGCGCAGACCGGGCCCGAACAGCTTCTCCAGCTGCCGCATGCGGTAGCGCACGGTCTGCGGATGCACGCTCAGCGCCTTGGCCGCCTCGGGGGCGCCGCCGCCCTCCAGCCAGGCGAGCAGGGTGACCTCCAGTCGTTCGCTCTGCCGCGGGGTGAGGTCGGCGAGGGGGCGCAGCCAGCGGGCGGCCAACGCGTGGGCCAGCGGCTCGTCCTGGAGGAGCAGGAGGGTGGAGAGGTGGTCGTCCACGAAGACGGGGCGGGCGTCCGGTCCGGCGCGGTGCGGGGTCAGCGTGAGCAGGCGCAGGGCCCAGCGCAGCGAGGAGGCGGTGTCGCGGAGGGGGACGGCGTGGCCGACGGCGGCGTACCGGCCGCGCAGCGGCAGTTCGAGGGCGGGCCGGCTGTCGGGTTCGGGTTCGGGGACGGGGAGCAGCAGGCACGGCCGGCCCGCGAACATCCCCGGGAGGGCGTCGTCGAGGACGGCCGCCAGCTGCTGGGTTTCGCCGGGCGTGGCCGGGGCGATGGCCCGTACGGACTCGGGGAGGGGCCAGCCGGCGGCTTCGGCGAGTTCCGTGAGGGAGCTGTGGGAGGTGACGCGGTCGTCGGTGAGCGCCTTGAAGAGGTCCTGGCGGGCCCGGTCCTGCGGGGCCGTCGGCTCCGGCCGCGCGTCGCCGGGGCCGGTCTTCGCAGCGCCGCCACCACCATGGCCGCCGCTGCCGCCGTGGCCGCCACTGCCGCCGTGGCCGCCACTGCCGTGGCCCGGGGCGCGCACCTCGGTGGGGCCGGGGTCGCGGCCGCCCTCGGGCCGGGCGCCATGGGCGGCGGTCGCCGTCCCGTCGTGCCGCTCCTCGACCTCGTCCGGCACGTCGGCGCACGCCGCGTCCGGTTCCGTCTCCTCCCGATAGCCGAGGGCGACGAGAAGGGCGTATTCCACCCTTTGCCGGAGAAGTTCGTCATCGATGGCATCGTTGTCGTCGAGCAGCGCGGAAAATTCGGGAATTCCATGCAGAAGCTCCTCCACTATCTCCCCGGCCAGCGCGGGGAGTTCCCTGCGCAGGACACGGGTCCACTCGCCCCGGGGGCGGGACCAGATGCGGTTCAGAAGTTCGCACATCGTTTCCTCGTTCTTGCGGGGGTGAGGCCTGTCCGGTGGAGGCACCACAGGCCCGTCAAGGTCGTCCGCCTCACCAACAACCTTGTCCGTCACGACAGTTGCAGCATCCGTACGCCCTCCCGGAGGGTTCCGGCCACGTTGCGTCCCGGAGGTTTGCCTTGTTTTTGCCGTCGGGTACGCGTAGACGGCCGAAGACGCGTTGGCCTGTCACGACCTCCACTGGAGGGGAATCTTCCGGGCTTGTTCGACGCACCGGAGACGGGGTGCGAGAAATTATCACGTTTCGATAAATCCTGTGGAGATGCTGCGCAGCTCCACGATGCTGGCGCACTCCGGCCCCCGAGCCCTTCGGCCGACGTGGGAATTCCACAGCGCTGCCGGCCACCACGACCACGACCCCCGGGCGCCGAGCGCCAGGTGGAGTGCTCGGAGCCCAGGCGCACAGGAGAACTGGATGCCCCTGCCCCAGCCTCACATGCCCCGCTCCCACAGAGCCCGACGCAGGAGCCGTCACGCGGCGGCGGCCCCGGCCGCGGGACGGCGGGCCGTCCGGCGGCCTCCGTTCCTGCCCGTCGCCGGACGGGTGCGCCCCGGCGTCGCGGTGAGCGCCGCGCTCGCCGCGCTCGTCTCCCTCGTGGTGACGGCCCGCGCGGGCGCCCTGTCCCATGTGTGGGACTTCCTCGACTTCGGGTCGGGCGTGCTCGCCCTCGTCTCGCTCACCTCCACCGTCCTGTGGGGACTGGTGGCCACCGACCGGGTGCTCCTCGAATCGGGACACCGGCTGCTGGCCCAGGGCGTGCATCGCGCCCTGGCCGTGGCGGGGCTGGGCTTCCTGGCCCTGCACATCTGGGTGAAGGTGGCCGAGGGCCACACCGGCGCGTCCGCCGCGGTGGTGCCGTTCACCGACGCGGACCGGCCCGTGGTCATCGGCCTCGGCACCCTGGCCGGATATCTCCTCGTGACCGTCGCGGTCTCCGGGGCGCTGCGTAGTGTGTTCGCGACGAAGAGCCGCTCCCGGTGGTGGCGCGCGCTGCACGTGGGCGCCTACCCGGCGTGGGGCGCCTCGCTGGTGCACGGCCTCAAGGCGGGCCGCCCGGCCGACGCCTGGGTGACCGCGGCCTACGTGCTCGGGGTGGCCGGCGTCATCGGCGTCCTCGCCCTGCGGGTACGGGCCCGGCGGCGCGAGGCCGCCACCTCTCCCCTGACCGTCCCGCAGGCGGGTCCGGCGGTACGGGGCGGCGCGCGCGGCCGCCCGTACGCCGTCCGGGCCGTGCCCCTCGGGCGGCTGCGGCCCCGCCCCGGGGGCGGCCCGGCCGGCACTCCCCTCCCGGCCACGCCGGCCGGCGTACCGGCGCCGGCCGGCGTACCGGCGCCGCCCGGGCAGCCGCCGTACGCCGCCGCGTACGCGCCCGGACCGGAGGGACGGCGGTGAGCGAACCGACGCGCCCCGGCCTCGGCTGCGTGGGCGCTCCCCGGCTGCTGACCGGACTCGACCGGGCCCCGCGCCTGGACCGCGAGGCCCACCTCGCCGCGCACGGGCCCCTCCCCCGCTACCACCCGGACGCACTGGTCGACTTGGCCGCCGACATCGACCTGCGGGGCCGCGGCGGCGCGGGCTTCCCCTTCGCCCGCAAGCTGCGCGCGGTCAACCAGTCGGCCCGCGGACGCGACGGGCAGACCGCCGTCGTGGTCAACGGCAGCGAGGGCGAGCCCAGTTGCCTCAAGGACAAGGCGCTGCTGCTGCACGCCCCGCACCTGGTGCTCGACGGGGCCCTGCTGGCCGCCGCCGCGGTCGGCGCCGAGGACGTGGTGGTCGCCGTCACCCGGCCGGACGTGGAGCGTTCGGTGCGCGACGCCGTCGCCGAACGCGGGCCGGGCGGACGCCAGGTACGGGTGGCGCTGCTCCCGGAGCGGTTCGTGACCGGCGAGGGCACCTCGATGATCAACGGCCTGAACGGGGGGCCCGCGCTGCCGTCGGGGCAGCGCGTGCGCACCAGCGAGCGCGGTCTGGGCGGGGTGCCCACCCTGCTGTCGAACACCGAGACGTTCGCGCAGCTCGGCGTCGCGGCCCGGCTCGGCGCCGCCGGGTACCGGTCGGTCGGCCTGCCCTCCGAGCCGGGCACCGTCCTGCTGACGGTGGCCGGCTCGACGGTGGTGGAGACCCCGACCGGTACCTCGCTGGCGTACGTCCTGGAGCTGTGCGGCACCCGTCCCGGGCAGGGCGTGCTCGTCGGGGGCTACCACGGGCGCTGGCTGGACCCCGGCTCCGCGCTCGGCGCCGAGGTGTCCCGGCAGTCCCTGGCCTCCTTCGGGGCGGTCCTGGGCGCGGGGGCGGTGCTGCCGCTGCCCGAGGACACCTGCCCGGCGGGCGAGGTGGCCCGGGTGACGCGCTGGATGGCGAAGGAGTCGGCGGGCCAGTGCGGCCCGTGCGTACGAGGACTGCCCGCGCTGGCCGACGTACTGGAGGAGGTGGTCGGGGGCGGGGGCCTGGCGGCGCTCGACGCCGTGGAGGCGCGCATGCGCGGGGTGCTCAAGCGCGGCGCGTGCAGCCACCCCGACGGCACCTCGGCCTTCGTGGCCTCGGCGCTCACCGCCTTCCCCGACGAGTTCCGCGACCACGCGCTGGGCAGCGGGTGCGGGCGCCGGGTACTGGGGGCGCTGCCGCTGCCCGAGGACGAGAGTCCCGAACGGCTGGTCGTGGACTGGACGCTGTGCAAGGGGCACGGGCTGTGCGTGGACATCCTCCCGGACGTCGTACGGCTCGACGTGGACGGCTACCCGGCGCAGGCGTCCATGCCGGTCCCGGGGCGGCTGCGGCCCAAGGCGCTGCGCGCCGTCCGGCGCTGCCCGGCGCTGGCGCTGCGGATCCAGGAGTGACGGACATGGCGGGCGCGTCGGGCGCTACGGGCGCTACGGAAAGGAGCCGCGCACGGCCGCGGATTGCCCCCGAGTTCAATGTTGGCGCGATCTGACAAATTCCCGGGGATACGCACTGGGATGGCCGCGCACCCCGTATCAATTGTGCAGGCAATGAGAACGCGGAACCGAAGCTGAAGGAGAGACCGTGAAGAGGATGCGCCGTGAGGTATTCGCCGGTTCGGCGGTCGCGGTACTGCTGCTGACGGCCGGGTGCGGGCTCTCGGAAAAGCCCTCCGCGAAGGGGAATTCCGTACAGCCGGTCAGCGACAGCAAACAGCTCGACGGGTACGGATCGGGTTCGCTCCCGGGGTACGGCAGCGATAGCGGGGCCGCACCGGCCGGCGGGGCCGAGGCGGCCGCGAAGAGCGGGCCGGCCGGTGAGCTGAAGGTGCGGGAGGTCCCGGCCCTGGGCTCGGCGGTCACCGACGGCGAGGGCTTCACGCTCTACCGGTTCGACAAGGACACCGCCAAGCCGCCCAAGTCCGCCTGCGAGGGCGACTGCGCCGCCGTCTGGCCGGCCGTCCCGGCCGCCGACGCCAGCGCCGGGGCGGGCGTGGACGCGGCCGTGCTCGGCTCGGTCATGCGGTCCGACGGCACCATGCAGCTGACGATCGGCGGCTGGCCGGTGTACCGCTACGCGAAGGACGCCAAGGCGGCCGACACCCTCGGCGAGGGCGTCGGCGGCACCTGGCACGCGGTGGGGCCGGCCGGGAAGCCCGCCGCCGCGTCCCAGGGGACGGGGGCGGCCCCCGAGAAGCCGGCGGCCGGACAGGACCAGCAGGCGGGGCGACAGGCGCAGCCGCAGGCGTCCCTGTCGGTGGGGCAGAACGCCCGGCTCGGGGCGATCGTCGCCGACGCGCAGGGCCGCACGCTCTACCGCTTCGACAAGGACAGCGCCTGGCCGATGAAGTTCGGCTGCCTCGACGCCTGCCTCGACACCTGGAAACCGGCTGCCGCGGTGGACAAGTCGAAGGTGTCCGGAATTGCCGCCGCATTGGTCGGATCGGTGAAGCGGCCGGACGGTTCGGAGCAATTGACGATCGACTGCTGGCCGGTTTACACCTTCACCGGCGACAAGGAACCGGGCGATATCAACGGCCACAACAAAATGGGCCTCTGGTTCGCCGTGACCGACAAGGGAAAGAAGGCGAAGGCCACCGGCTGAAAAACCCCACCGTCCCCCCACCCCCGATCCCGTGGTGCCCGGCCCCCCTCCCCGCCGGGCACCACGGCCCCTTTTCCCGGTCCGTCAGCGTCAGCGTCAGCGTCAGCGAGGTAGTGCCATGCCGTCCACCGACCGTCCGACGTGCCGAATCCTCGTGGCCGTCGCCGTGATGTGCGGCTCGCTGCTGTGCGGCGGCTGCGCCGGAAGCACGCAGGCCCGGCATGCCCCGGCGGCCGCCGCGGCCCCGGCCGCGCCGCCCGGCACCACCGTCGAGCAGATCGCGGGCGCGCTGGGATGCACCGCAGAGGTGAGCGTCGAGGCGGACGAGCTGCGCCAGGGCGCCTGCGAGACCGCGCAGGGCGCCTACCGCCTGACCACCTTCGCGGCGGAGAAGGGGCTGCACTCCTGGCTGGACGAGACCCGTACGTACGGCGGCGTCTACCTGGTCGGCGACCGCTGGGTGGTCACCGGACCGTCGGCGGACGCCCTGACGGCACTGCACGAGCGCCTCGGCGGCACGGTCGAGACGGGCACCGACCACACGGGCCACTCCGCCACGGCTCCCTCGACGGCCCCGATGCCGGGGATGGACGGCATGGGAGCCATGAACGGCATGGACGGACACGGCCAGGGGCACTGACCCAACGGAGTGGAACGGCGGCCAAGAGGCGCGGCGCGTCGGCCAGTTGTCCGGAATTGCGCTCGTTCGTGAGGTGCACGAGGAACCGTGAGAGCCGCCCTGAGGGATGATTCGCCCGGCCGCCGCTTCCTCCAGGGTGAGCAGGGAACCACCCCTCTCCCCGAAAGGAACGGCCCTTCGTGCGCACGCATCCGCGCCTACCGCGCTCAGCGTCCCTGCTCGCCGCCACCGGTCTCCTCGCGACCGCCCTCCCGCTGCTGTCCGCGACGCAGGCCGCGGCCGACCCGGCCGCCGGTCCGGTGTCCGACTACCAGCCCCCGAAGCCCTCCTGGCACCGGTGCGACGCCGGGCAGCCGGCCGCGTACGAGTGCGCCACCATCAAGGTGCCGCTCGACTACCGGCGGCCCGAGGGGCGCCGGATCGACCTCGCGATATCCCGGATCAAGAGCCGCGACCCCGGCCGGCGGCACGGGGTGATGCTGCTGAACCCGGGCGGCCCGGGCGGCTCGGGCCTCGACCTGCCGCTGATGATGGACGCCTCGATGCCGCAGGCGGTCAAGGACCGGTACGACCTGATCGGCTTCGACCCGCGCGGGGTGGGCCGCAGCAACCCGGTCACCTGCGGGCTCACCGACGCCGAACAGAACTTCAACCGCGCGTACCGGCCCGAGACCTACGCCGCCGACGTGGCCTGGGCGCGCACGGTCGCCGACAAGTGCCGCGAGAAGGCCGACGACGTCCTGCCGTTCCTCACCACCCGCAACACCGCCCGGGACATGGACGCCGTCCGCGCGGCCCTGGGCGAGCGAAAGATCTCGTACGTCGGCTACTCGTACGGGACCTACCTCGGCGCGGCGTACACGCAGATGTTCCCGCGGCGTGCCGACCGCTTCGTTCTCGACAGCGGGGTCGACCCCGAGCGCGTCTGGCGCGGCATGCTCCAGGTGTGGGCGACCGAGGCCGAGCCGGCGTACGCGCGCTGGACGCGGTGGACGGCGGAACGCGACGGCGAGTACCACCTCGGCGCCACCCCGCAGGCCGTGTCCCGGACGTTCTGGGACCTGGTGGCGCGGGCGGACCGCGATCCGATCGTGCTCGACGGCCAGAAGCTGACCGGGGACGACATCCGCGCGGCGCGGGGGGTGTTCTTCTACCCGGCGACGGCGGCCCCGCTCGTCAGCGCGCTGAAGGCGGCGGCCGAGGGGAAGCCGCAGCCGGCCGGCCCCGCCGCGGCGGAGCTGTTGGGGGCGCTGCGCACGGGTCAGCCGGCGGGGGCCGGGCGGGCCGAGCCGTCGCCCGGGACCGGTGAGCGGGCAGCGGAGACGGCGCCGGACAACGCGACGGCCGTCTTCTGGTCCGTGGTGTGCGGGGACACCGACGCCTGGCCGCGTGACCCCGAGCGCTACCGGCGCGACGCGGCGAAGGACAGGCAGCGCTATCCGCTGTACGGGGACATGGCCTCCACCATCAAGCCGTGCGCCTTCTGGCAGCGCCCGGTCGAGGGGGCGACGCCGATGCGCAGCCGGGTGAACGTGCTGACCGTGCAGAACGAGTGGGACTCGCAGACGCCGCTGGTCAGCGGCCAGGGGCTGCACCGTTCCCTGGCGGGCTCGCGGATGGTGCTGGCGCTGGGCGGCGAGGGACACGGGGTGTACCTGGCCGATCCGGCGTCCTGCGCCAACGCTCCGGTCAACGCGTACCTGGAGTCGGGCAGGCTGCCCGCGGCGGACGTGACCTGCCGGACCGCGCCGGGCGCCGCCGAACGCGGTACGGGTCCCCAGCACCCGCTGCCGCTGCCGTCGCCGCAGCGCTTCTGACGCGCGGCGGGGCTGGTTCGGCCGGCCCCGCCGCCGGTTGAGGCGGGGTCGGGGGCGGGGGACCCCGGGTCAGCCCAGGAGGGCGTAGACCGTGGAGGCCTTGGCGGCCGGGGCGTCGGCGCCCTCCGGGGTCAGGGTGATGTCGGCGAACGCCATCCGTTTGCCGAGCTTGGTGACGCGCACGTCGACCAGTACGTCGGCCCCCACCACCGCCCGCTGGAAGCTCGTCGACTGCTGGACGGTGGTCATCGGCCCGTACCCGCCGCGCGCGGCGCTGATCGCGATCACGGTGGCGGTGTCGGCGGCGGCCATCATCGCCTGCCCGCTGAGCCCGCCGCCGTCCCGGGCCAGCGCGTCGGACCACGGCAGCCGCAGCACGGCGTGCCGTTCGCCCGTCTCCTCGACCGTGAGGCCGAGCGCGAGCACCCAGGGGGCGAAGTTGTCGCGGAGGATCGTCTCGGCGTCGGCCGGTGTCAGTGTCACCCCCGGATTGTGGCGGCCCGCCCGGGGCCGCCACAACACCCCCGTCAGAAGCTCGCGGCGAGCTCCGTGCCCTGCCGGATCGCCCGCTTCGCGTCGAGCTCGGCGGCCACGTCCGCGCCGCCGATCAGGTGTGCCTCGACCCCGGCGGCGCGCAGCGCCTCGTACAGGTCGCGGCGCGGTTCCTGTCCGGTGCACAGGACGACGGTGTCGGCGGGGACGAGGCGGGTCTCGCCGTCGACGGTGATGTGCAGGCCCTCGTCGTCGATCCGGTCGTACGCCGCCCCGGCGACGGAGACGACGCCGCGGTGCTTGAGCTCCGCGCGGTGGATCCAGCCGGTGGTGGTGCCGAGGCCGGCGCCGACCTTGGTGGCCTTGCGCTGGAGCAGGTGCACCTGGCGCGGGGGCGCGGGCCGCTCGGGGGCGGTGAGCCCGCCGGGGCCGGTGTACGCGGTGTCGACGCCCCAGTGGCGGAAGTAGACGGCGGGGTCCTGGGAGGCGCCCTCGCCGCTGTCGGTGAGGAACTCGGCGACGTCGAAGCCGATGCCGCCCGCGCCGACGACGGCGACGCGCTCGCCGACGGGGGCGCCGTCGCGCAGCACGTCGAGGTAGCTGACGACGTTGTCCCGCTCCACGCCCTCGATGGCCGGGGTGCGCGGGGTGACGCCGGTGGCGACGACGACCTCGTCGTAGCCGGTCAGCGCCTCGACGTCGGCCGGGGTGTTGAGGCGGACGTCGACGCCGGTCGCCTCCAGCTGCGTGCCGAAGTAGCGGATGGTCTCCTCGAACTCCTCCTTGCCGGGGATGCGCCGGGCGATGTCGAGCTGGCCGCCGATGTGGCCGGCGGTTTCGAAGAGGGTGACGGCGTGGCCGCGGCCGGCGGCGGAGACGGCGCAGGCGAGTCCGGCCGGACCGGCGCCGACGACGGCGACGCGCTTCTTCGTCCGCGTGGGCGAGAGCACGAGTTCGGTCTCGTGGCAGGCGCGCGGGTTGACCAGGCAGCTGGTGATCTTGCCGCTGAAGGTGTGGTCGAGGCACGCCTGGTTGCAGCCGATGCAGGTGTTGATGGTCTCGGAGCGGTCCGCGGCGGCCTTGGCGACGAAGTCGGCGTCGGCGAGGAAGGGGCGGGCCAGCGAGACGAGGTCGGCGCGGCCGTCGGCGAGGATCTCCTCGGCCTTCTCGGGGGTGTTGATGCGGTTGCTGGTGACGAGGGGGACGCTGACGGCGCCCATCAGCCGCTGGGTGACCCAGGTGTAGGCGCCGCGCGGGACGGAGGTGGCGATGGTGGGGATGCGGGCCTCGTGCCAGCCGATGCCGGTGTTGATGATGGTCGCGCCGGCCGCCTCGACCTCCTTGGCGAGGTGGACGACCTCGTCGAGGGTGGAGCCGCCGGGGATCAGGTCCAGCATGGAGAGCCGGTAGATCAGGATGAAGTCGGGGCCGACGGCCGCGCGGGTGCGGCGGACGATCTCCAGCGGGAAGCGGACCCGGTTCTCGTACGCGCCGCCCCAGCGGTCGGTGCGCTTGTTGGTGGCGGCGGCGATGAACTCGTTGATCAGGTAGCCCTCGGAGCCCATGATCTCGACGCCGTCGTAGCCGGCCTGCTGGGCGAGGCGGGCGGCGCGGACGAAGTCCTCGATGGTCCGCTCGACCTCGATGTCGGAGAGTTCGTTCGGCACGAAGGGGCTGATGGGGGCCTGGAGGGCGCTGGGGGCGACCAGGTCCTTGTGGTAGGCGTACCGGCCGAAGTGCAGGATCTGCATGGCGATCCTGCCGCCCTCGGCGTGCACCGCCTCGGTGATCACCCGGTGCTCGGCGGCCTCGTCCTCGGTGGTGAGGCGGGAGCCGCCCTCGAAGGGGCGGCCGGCGTCGTTGGGGGCGATGCCGCCGGTGACGATCAGGCCGGCGCCGCCCCGGGCGCGCTCGGCGTAGAAGGCGGCGAGGCGCTCGAAGCCGCCCTGGTGCTCTTCGAGCCCGGTGTGCATCGAGCCCATGATCACGCGGTTCGGCAGGGTGGTGAACCCGAGGTCCAGGGGGCTCAGCAGGTGCGGGTACGGGCTCATGGGTCGGCGTCTCCTCGCGCGGGGTGGTCCCTCTGTTCTAGCGAGGAAGCCATTCTTTTGCAACTAGGTGCATAATCCGCCGCGAGTGGCTCCGGGGCCCCGGACCAGGCGCCGGAGGGCCGCCCGGTCGGGGCGTGTGGCACAGTTCACGCCCCGGCCGGGGCCGGTTCAGCCGCGGTGGAGGCGCAGGGTGAGGATCTGGAAGGGGCGCAGGGTCAGCGGGACCGTGCCCGCCCGGGTGAGCGGGCCGACCGCGGTGCCGGTCAGGGGGCGTTCCAGCAGATCGCTCTCCACGGCCGCCGAGACGGGGAAACCCGGAGTGAGGGTGGCGGTGGCGCGGCCGCCCCGGGACTCGTAGAGGCGGACGATCACATCGCCACCGCGGTCCTCGGCCAGCTTGACCGCCTCGACGACGACCGCGTCCTCGTCCACCGCCACCAGCGGCGCGACCGGTCCCGCCCCGGTCAGGGCGCGCTCCGGGAGGTTCAGCGCGTGGCCCTCGCGGACCGCGTCCCCGAGGGTGGCGCCCGGGGCGAGGGAGAAGCGCAGGCTGTGGCGGCCCTGGTCGGTCTCCGGGTCCGGGTAGCGCGGGGCGCGCAGCAGGGAGAGGCGGATGGTGGTGGTCTGGCCGCCGTCGGGGCGTACGTCGCGCGTCACGTCGTGCCCGTACGTGGACTCGTTGAGCAGCGCCACGCCCCAGCCGGGCTCCTCGGCGTGGATCCAGCGGTGGGCGCAGATCTCGAACTTGGCCGCCTCCCAGGAGGTGTTGGTGTGGGTGGCCCGGTAGACGTGCCCGAACTGGGTTTCCGAGGCGGTCCGTTCGGCCTTCACATCGAGGGGGAAGGCAGCTTTGAGGAACTTCTCCGTCTCCTGCCAGTCCACGTCCGTGACGATGTCGACGGTCTTGGCGCCGGAGCGCAGGGTGAGGGCCTGGACCGCGGTGGAGGAGCCGAAGGAGCGGGTCACGGTGACGGTCGCGGCGGCGGCGCTCTCGGTGACCTCCAGCGCGTCGAGGCCGACCAGGTCGGTGACCTTGTTGCGGTAGAAGGAGTCGATGTCCCAGGCGTCCCACATGTTGGGGAAGTCGGGGTGGATCTGGAGCAGGTTGGCGGCGGCGCCCGGGGCGAGGGCCTCGCGGCCCTCCTCCAGGTCGTAGGCGGAGACGAGCAGCCCCCGCCCGTCGATCTCCAGCAGCAGCCGGCCGTTGGCCACGACGTACCCGCCGCCGTGCCGTTCCTCCACCGTGACCGGCTGCCCCGCGTCCCGCGGCCGGTCCGCGCCCCCGGCCGGGACGCCGCGCCGGGTGTGCGGGGCGCAGTTGAAGACGAGCTCCTCCTCGCCCCGCCCGGCGAGCGCGCTCTGCGCGGCCAGGGTCAGGCCGCGCAGTTCCTCCCGTACCCGGGCGTACGTCTCGCGCGCCTCGCGGTGCACCCAGGCGATGGAGGAGCCGGGCAGGATGTCGTGGAACTGGTGGAGCAGGACGGTCTTCCAGAGGCGTTCCAGGTCGTCGTACGGGTAGCCGAAGCCGGGGACGCGGACGGCCGCGGTGGCCGACCACAACTCGGCCTCCCGCAGCAGGGATTCGCTGTGCCGGTTGCCCTGCTTGGTCTTGGCCTGGGAGGTGTAGGTGCCGCGGTGCAGCTCCAGGTACAGCTCGCCGGCCCAGACGGGGGCGTCCTCGTACTCGGCGCGGGCCTGCTCGAAGAAGGCGTCGGGCCGTTCGACCTCCACGCGGGGCGAGCCTTCGAGGTCGCGCTGGCGGCGCGCCCGGGCCAGGTGCTCGCGGGTGGGTCCGCCGCCGCCGTCGCCCCAGCCGAAGGGCACAAGGGAACGCGAACCCCGGCCCTTCTCGCGGTAGTTGCGGGCGGCGTGGGCGAGCTGGGCGCCGCCGAGGTCGCTGTTGTAGGTGTCGACGGGCGGGAAGTGGGTGAAGACGCGCGAGCCGTCGATGCCCTCCCACCAGAAGGTGTGGTGGGGGAAGGCGTTGACCTGCGACCAGGAGATCTTCTGGGTCAGGAACCAGCGGGAGCCGGAGAGCTTGACGAGCTGCGGCATGGCGGCGGTGTAGCCGAAGGAGTCGGGCAGCCAGACGTTGCGCGTCTCGATGCCGAACTCGTCGAGGAAGAACTTCTTGCCGTAGAGGAACTGCCGGGCCATCGCCTCGCCGCCGACCATGTTGGTGTCGGACTCCACCCACATCCCGCCGACGGGCACGAACTGCCCGTCTGCCACCTTCTTCTTGACCCGCTCGAACAGGCCGGGCCGGTGGGTCTTGATCCAGTCGAGCTGCTGGGCCTGCGACATCGCGAAGACGAACTCCGGGTGCTCGTCCATCAGCGCGACCACGTTCGACGCGGTCCGGGCCACCTTGCGCACCGTCTCGCGCAGCGGCCACAGCCAGGCGGAGTCGATGTGGGCGTGCCCCACGGCGCTGATCCGGTGCGCGGAGGCGTGGGCGGGGGCGGCGAGCACCCCGGCGAGGCGGGCGCGGGCGGCGGCGGCCGTGCCGGGGACGTCGCCGAGGTCGACCTCGTCCAGGGCGGAGTCCACGGCCCGCAGGATCGCGTAGCGGCGGGCGTCGGCGGCGTCGAGCTGCGTCATCAGGTCGTGGAGGACTTCGAGGTCCTGGACGAGTTCCCAGACCTCGGTCTCGAAGACGGTGAGGTCCATCCGGGCGAGCCGGTAGAGCGGCCCGTCCGAGCTGGTGAGCCGGTCGCCCTCGGCCGTGGGGGCGTGCTCGATCAGGACCGGATTGGAGGCGGCCTCCACGTACCACTCGACCCGCTCGCCGCCCGCCGCCCGGTCGGCCACCCGGACCCAGTCGTTGTACGGGTTGAGACCCTTGACCTCGCCGCCGTCGGCGCGGTGGACCAGGCCCTCGCACTGGAAGCCGGGCATCATCCGGTCGAAGCCGAGGTCGAGGACGGCTTCGACGGTGCGGCCGGCCCACTCGGCGGGCACGGCGCCGGTGACCTTGAACCAGGTGGTGCCCCAGGCCGGGCCCCAGGCCTGGCCGGGCGCGCAGGGCACGTACGCGGCGGCCAGCGCCTCGGCGACGGGGACGGGCTCGCCGGGGGCCTCCCAGCGCTCGACGGTGAGCGGGACCGGGCGGGTGTGGACGGCCGGCTTGATGCGCTCCTTGAGGAACCGGCGCAGACGGTGTTCGGTGATGCTGCGGTCGTCGTGCACGTGGCGGCTCCAGAGTTCGGCGGGCTCGTGGGAGGAGGGTTCGGGGTCCGGGCGGGATCGGGGTCCGGGCGGGATCAGATCTTCACGGCTCCCTCGCCCACGCCCCGGAAGAAGAAGCGCTGGAGGGCGAAGAAGAGGAGCATCATCGGGATCAGCGCGGCCATGGCGCCGGCGGCGATGATCCGCTGGTCGCTCGTGGTCGTCGCGCCGGCCAGGGACTTCAAGCCGAGCTGGAGGGTGTAGTGCTCGCTGTCGGTGAGCACCAGCAGGGGCCACAGGAAGTCGTCCCAGGCGCCGATGAAACTGGTGATGCACACGACGGCGAGGGCCCCCTTCGCGGACGGCAGGAAGACCCGGGTGAAGCGCGTCCACTCGTTCGCCCCGTCCAGGACGGCGGCCTCCTCGATCTCCCGGGGGACGGCGAGGAAGGACGCCCGCATCACCATGATGTTGAGGACGGACACCGCGCCGGGCAGCCAGACCCCGATCAGCGTGTCGACCAGGCCCATCGCGCGGACCGTCAGGAACATCGAGATCATCACGGACTCGAAGGGGAACATCAGGGTGGCCACCAGCACGGTGAAGACCACCCTGCGGCCCCGCCAGGCCGCCCGGGAGAGCGCGTAGCCGCCCATCGCGGCGAAGAGCAGGTTCGACACGACCGCGAGGAGCGCCACCGTGAGCGTGTTGCCCACGTACGCGAGCAGCGGGAAGGACTCGGCGACGCGGACGTAGTTGTCGAGGGTGGGGTGCGCGGGCAGCACCCCGTCGTAGACGTTCTCGGTGCGGCCCCGGATCGAGGTCAGGAACTGCCAGACGATCGGCCCGAGCATCACCACGAGCATCAGCAGCAGCGTGGCGTACCGGGCGGCGAGGCCGAGCAGCCGGCGCCGGCGCCCGCTGCCGGAGACGTACGCGCTCACTCCTCGTCCCCCCGCGACAGGCGGCGGCCCAGCAGGCTGAAGCCCAGCGTGAGCAGGAACAGCAGGATGGAGACGGCCGAGGCGTACCCGGTCTCGCCGGAGAAGCCGAGGCCGACCTGCCGGATGAGGAAGGGCAGGGTGCGCGAACCGCCACCGGGACCGCCGCTCTCGCCGCCGAGGATGTAGATCTCGGTGAAGACGCGCAGCGCGGAGATGGCGGACAGGGTGGCGACCAGCAGCATCATCGGCTTCACCTGGGGGACGGTGATGCTGAAGAAGCGGCGTACGGGGCCGGCCCCGTCGAGGGAGGCCGCCTCGTAGAGGGCGGTGGGGACGTTCCCGAGGGCGGCCAGGTAGAACACCATGTAGTAGCCGAGCCCCTTCCACACGGTCACGATCATCGCGGAGACCAGCAGCATCGTGCTGTCGGTGAGGAAGGGGACCGGCCCCGAGATGACGCCGATCCGCTCGAAGACGGTGTTGACCAGCCCGTCGCTGCGCAGCACCCACTGCCAGATGAGGCCGACGACCACCGCGGAGGCGATCACCGGGGTGTAGAAGGCGGAGCGGAAGAAGCCGATGCCGGGGACCTCGGTGCGGACGAGGACGGCGAGGGCCAGCGGCAGCAGGACCAGGCAGGGGACGACCACGGCGAGGTAGAGCACGCTGTTGCCGGTGGCCACCCAGAAGTCGGGGTCGGCGAGGGCGCGGGTGTAGTTGCCGAAGCCGGTGAAGGAGCCGCCGCGCAGGATCTGGGAGTCGGTGAAGGAGAGGATCACCGTGTTGACGAACGGCCACAGACTGAAGAGCGCCACCATCAGCAGGCCGGGCGCGAGGAAGAGGTACGGGACCCACCACCTGCGGTGCCGGAGCCCGGTGCCGGCGTCCGCGGCCCGCCGCGCCGCGCGCCGGCTCGCGCGGCCGGCGGCCTCACCGGCCCGGCCGGCGCCGCTCAGGCCGTCCCGGGCGACGGTCGCGGTCACTTCCGTACCGCCGCGGCCAGCAGCTGGTTGGCCTCCTCCTGGGCCTTGCGCACCGCCGTCCGGGCGTCCTGCTCCCCCTTGATGGCCTTCTGCATCTCGCGCACCACCGCGTCGCCGACCTGCGAGGTCCACTCGACGGGGGTGTTGGCGTCGAGGCCGGCGGTGGTCAGCTGCCGGGCGCCGATCGCGCGGGCGAGCGTCTCGGCGTCCTTGCCGTCGCCCTCGTCGGAGAAGTAGGGATCGGCCAGGCCCCGGGCGCTGGAGGGGTAGATGGTGGCCTTCTTGGAGAACTCCACCTGGTTGGGCCCGTTGGTGACCCACTTGGCGAACTCGGTGGCGGCGTCGAGGTGTGCGGTGTCCTTCTTGATGCCGAGGGACTGGGCGTAGATGCCGATGTGGCCGAGGCTGCCGGTCACGGCGCCCGCGACGCGGGTGTGCGCGTAGACCTGCGGGGCATTGAGCCGGATGTCCTTGACGAAGCCCGGGGAGCCGGGGCCGAACACCAGCCGCCCGCCCCCGTACAGCTGGTTGATGTCGTCGGCCTTGAGGAGGGACTCCTTGGGCATGGCGCCCTTGGCGTACAGGTCCTTCATCCGCTCGGCCCAGGCGACGGCCTTGTCGGTGTCGAAGGTGAAGCGGTCCCGGGCCGCGTTCAGGATCGGGACGCCCATCTTCTGCCAGTCCCCGGGCAGCCTGCCCTTGGGGTCGGCCATGAAGGCGGAGTACCGGCCGCCGGAACGGGCGGCGATCCGCTCGGCGTCGTCGAAGAACTCCTCGACCGTGGTGGGCGGCTTCGCGGGGTCGAGACCGGCCTCGCGGAAGAGCTCCTCGTTGAAGGTGAGGACCTCGGGGGTGACGTACCAGGGGTAGGCGTACACGCCGTCGCCCTTCCCGGCGAGTCTGAACTGCTCCCAGGCTCCGGGTACGTAGTCCTTCGCGACGGCGCCGTCGAGCGCGGCGACGTCCGCGAGCATCCCGCGGTCGCCGAGCAGCTGGAAGGAGTCGGTGGACAGGTTGACCACATCGGGCAGGGCCCCGGCCTGGGCGTCGGCGACGAGCTTCTCGTTGTAGCCGTCGCCCGGGACGTCCTCCCACTTCACCTTGGCGTCCGGGTACTTCTGCTGGAAGGAGTCGATGACCCCCTGCACGTAGGCGGTGTACGTGGGTTTCAGCTGAAGGGTCCGGAAGGTGATCTGCCCGGCCACCTTGCCGGTCTTGCGCCCCTGTTCCACGTCCCCGCCACCGCTCATACCGCACGCGGAGAGCGCGAGCAGGGAGCCGGCCACGACTGCGACGAGGGCCGTACGGGTCACCTGTGCACGAGCCGGACGAGCTGAACGAGCCGGACGAGCCGAACGAACTGAATGAGCCGAACGAGCTGAACGAGTCATCGTCGCCGCCTTCAGGGAGAGTTCCGGCCTCTCTGCCGAAACGCTCCGCCCCACGCTGTCCGCAAACCCGCACCCCGTCAACGTGCCCCCGCCCCCGCTGGCCGACAGGGGATAGGTGCCGAACGGAAGAGAGCGCGGAAGACGGCCTGAACCCTTACCTTCACGGCCCTTCCGACCTGGACTGATGCGCTTTAGTGGACAACTCCCGCGCACAGGTCCCCTGGTGCCGGTGAAGGCGATTCGGAGCCGCTCTTTGACTTCTTATCGACGGTGACCGGGAGGGCCTCTGGAGCCCGGGACTAATGCGCTTTACCTGTGCCCCCGCGACAGGGAGCCGGTCAGAGGTCGGCGGGGTCCGTGTTCGCGCCGCAGAGGATGACCGCCACCCGGGAGCCGAGGGGTTCGGGGGTGGTGTGCAGGGCGGCCAGGGCGGTGGCGGCGGCGTGTTCGACCAGGAGGCGGTGGTCCTGCCACAGGGCGCGGCGGGCCGCGGTGATGGCCGCGTCGGGGACGAGGACGGAGGTGACGTGGCCGGCGCGGGCGGCCGTCAGGGCGTCGGCGGAGACGCGGGTGGCGCCGAGGGAGTCGGCGGCGACGGAGTTTACGGGGACGTCGACCGGACGGCCCGCCTCCAGGGCCGCGTTGAGGGAGCGGCAGTGTTCCGGCTCGGCCGCGACCACCCGTACGCCGTGTTCCCGCGCGGCGGTGGCGACGCCCGCGAACAGGCCCCCGCCGCCGACCGCGACGACGACGGTGTCCAGGCCGGGCAGCGCGGAGCGGATCTCCTCCAGGAGGGTGCCGGCGCCCGCGGCGACGAGGGGGTGGTCGTAGGCGTGGCTGGCCAGGGCCCCGCTGTCGGCGGCGAACGCGCGGCAGGCGGCCTGCGCTTCGGCGTACCGGTCCCCGACGAGGCGTACGTCGGCCCCGTAGCCGCGCAGCCGTTCCACCTTGACGCGCGGCGCGCTCACGGGCAGGAAGACGGTGGCGGGCACGTCGTGCGCGCGGGCCGCCCAGGCGCAGGCGAGCCCGGCGTTGCCGCCGGAGGCGATGGTGACCCCGGCGGCGGGGAGGGCTCCGGCCTCGCGGTGGGCGGCGAGGAAGTTGTGCGCGCCGCGGGCCTTGAAGGAGCCGGTGTGCTGGAGGTGCTCCAGGGCGTACCAGACGCCTTCGGCGGCGGGCACGACGGCGGCGGGGCGGACCGTGCCCGCGATGCGGCGGGCGGCGGCGCGCACGGCGGCGTGATCGAGCTGCTGTTCCATGGTCGGACTGCCTTTCAGGCGGCGGGCCGGGCGGCGGCGATGAGCTGGCGCAGGGCGCCGTAGTACACCTCGTGGTCGGTCAGCGGGGGCAGTACGTCGGCCAGTCCGCCGGTGAGCACCGGAAACTCGGCCGGGTCCAGGGCGGCGAGGGCGCTCCGGGAGGCGGCGGTGACGGCGTCCGGGTCGCGGTGGTCGACGAAGGCGGCGCAGCCCAGGGTGAGCAGGTACATGCGGCGGTAGGCGGTCATCGCCTCGCCGGGGCTCATGCCGGCGGCAACGCTGTCGGCGAGGGCGGGTTCGACGAGCCGGCTCAGCAGTTGGCGGCCGAGCCAGGGGCGGCCCCCGCGCAGGACGAGCAGTCCGGGGTGGGCGGTGAGCAGCCGGTAGAGCGCGCCGAAGCGCTGCTCGGTGGCCTCGGCCCAGTCGGTGCCGGCCGGGATGTCGGGGAGCCGCGCGGCGAGGTGCTCGGTGCACAGGTCGAGCAGGCCGGCCAGGTCGGTGCAGCGGCGCTGGACGGTGGCGTGGGAGACGTCGAGGCGGTCGGCGAGGGCGCGGAAGCTGAGCGCTCCGGGGCCTTCCTCGTCGAGGATCCGCAGGGCGGCGACGGCGATGGCCTCCGGGGTGGCGCGTTCCAGGGCGGTGGATGTCCTCGGCATGAGATACATCGTATCAGCCGATGACACATACAGCGTATCTTCGCTCGGGCCGTTCCCGATTACACCCATACTGCTGGTCCTTGATCCGCAACCGTTGACTTGTGTTGACAGCGGGTAGTCGCACCGCTGCACTGGGCGCACGAATCGCTCCCGCCCGGTTACGCCACCCCGCCAAGGAGACCCCGTGCCGCCTCGCCTGCGTGCGTCGCTCCCCTGCCTGACCGCGGCCGCCCTGATCGCCCTCGCGCTCCCCGCCGCCCCGGCCGCGGCCGAGCCGACCGCGACGTGGGACACCCCGCTCGCCCTCACCCCGCCCATGGGCTGGAACAACTGGGCGCACTACCTGTGCGACGTGGACGAGGCGACCGTGGTCGCCAACGCCGACGCGCTCGTTTCCACCGGTCTCGCGGCCAAGGGCTACGACACGGTGACGGTGGACGACTGCTGGATGCGCAAGGAGCGCGACGCACGGGGCGCTCTGGTCGTGGACACGGAGAAGTTCCCGCGCGGCATGGCCTGGCTCGGCGCGTACCTGCACGCCAGAGGGCTGAAGTTCGGCCTCTACGAGGACGCCGGCTCCCTCACCTGCGAGCGCTACCCCGGCAGCGGCGCGCCCGAGGGCGGCGGCGCGGACCACTACGCCCGCGACGCACGGCAGTTCGCGTCATGGAACGTGGACTACGTGAAGATGGACGGCTGCAACCTGTGGGTGCCGCCGGGGAAGACGAAGGAGCAGGCCTACCGGGACGCCTACCACTCCGTCGCCCGCGCACTGCGCGACAGCGGGCGCCCCATGGTGCTGTCCGCCTCGGCGCCCGCCTACTTCCAGCAGGGCGAGTGGGGCGGCGCCGACTGGCACAAGGTCCTCGACTGGGTCGGGAACACGGGCCAGTTGTGGCGCGAGGGCCGCGACATCAAGGTGTACAAGGCCGCCGCCCCCGACACCTCCCGCTGGAGCTCGGTCCTCGGCAACTACGGGTACAACCGCTGGCTCGGCCGGTACGCGGGCCCCGGCAACTGGAACGACCCCGACTTCCTGATCGCGGGCGCCCCGGGGCTCACGGACGCGGAGAGCCGCAGCCAGGTCGGGCTGTGGGCGATGATGGCGGCCCCCTTCATCCTGTCCTCCGAGGTCGCGCAGCTGAGCCCGGGCGGTCTCGCGGCCCTCGGGAACACCGACCTGATCGCCCTCGACCAGGACCCGTCGGGCCGGCAGGGGGCGGTCGTCTCCTCCAACGCCACCTTCGAGGTGCTGGCCCGGCCGCTGGCGGGCGGGGACCGCGCGGTGGCCGTCCTCAACCGCTCGGGCAGCACCCGTGACGTCTCGATGCCGCTGGCCGACATCGGGCTGCGCGCCTGCACGGTGCGGGCCAAGGACCTGTGGAGCGGCAGGACCTCGGAGGTCTCCGACGCGCTCACCGGGCGGCTCGCCGCGCACGACACGGCGGTCTGGCGGCTCACCCCGCACGGCTGCGCCGAGGCCGTGCCGACCGGGCAGATCAACGGCCTCGGCGCCCGGTGCGCCGACGGTACGCGCACCGGCGGCGCGGGCGCGGTCGGTCTCGCGGCGTGCACCGCCGGCGCCGGCCAGCGCTGGACCCTGGGCGGCGGCGGGCGGCTGCGGCTGGCCTCGCAGTGCCTGACGGCGGGCGCCGGCGGACCGGTGGCCCTGGCCGACTGCGCGCCCGGCCGGCAGGCGGGGCAGAGCTGGCGGCACCGCCGCGACGGGGCGCTGGTCGAGGAGGCGAGCGGGCAGTGCCTGACCGCACCGGCCGCGCCCGCGACCCCCGATGCCCCTGCCGAGCGGCTGCGGCTCGCCCCCTGCGGTGACCACCAGGCCGACCAGGTCTGGTCCCTTCCGGTCTGACGGAGCGCTGATGACGATGATCCCCCCGCCCCGCGCCCGCCGCGGGGTCCGGCCCGCGCTGCCCGCGCTGGCCGCCGTACTCCTGGCCCTGACCGGCACGGCCGTGCCCGCGGGGGCGGCCGTGCCGGCTCCCCGCGCGGCCCTCCGCCCCGCCGTGCCCGCGCCCCGGACCTTCGACGTGGCGCCCGCGCGGGCAGCCCTGGAGCGGCTGCTGCCCAGGCACGCCGGGCAGTTCACGTTCGTCCCCGACGCCTCGGCCGGGCCGGACACCTTCACCGTCTCCGGGACGGCGGGCGCGCTCACCGTACGCGGCTCCACCGGCGCGACCCTGCTCACCGGCGTCGGCTGGTACCTCCAGCACATCGCCGGGGTCGACATCGGCTGGCCGGGCGACAGCCTCGGGATGCTCCCGGCGACCCTGCCCGCCGTGCCCCGGCCGGTCACCCGGGGCGCGCTCGTCCCGCACCGGTACGCCCTGAACGACACCGACGACGGGTACGCGGGCCCGTACCGCTCCTTCGAGGAGCACCAGCGGCAGATCGACCTGCTCGCCCTGCACGGGGTCAACGAGGTCTTCGTACAGGTCGGCGCGGAGTACCCGTACTACCGGGCGCTCCAGCGCTTCGGCTACTCCGGCGCGGAGCTGCGGGAGTGGATCCCCGGCCCCGCGCACCAGAGCTGGTGGCTGCTGCAGAACCTGAGCGGCTTCGGCGGGCCCGTCACCGAGCGGCTGATGCGCGAGCGCGCCGCGCTGGGCGGCCGCATCGCCGATCAGCTGCGCGGGCTCGGCATGACCCCGGTGCTGCCCGGCTACTTCGGCACCGTGCCGCCGGAGTTCGCCGCGCGCAACGCGGGCGCCGCCACGGTGGCGCAGGGCGACTGGGCCGGTTTCGAGCGCCCCGACTGGCTCGACCCCGCCTCGCCGGCGTTCGGGCGGCTCGCGGCGGCGTACTACGCCGAACAGCGGGCGGTGTTCGGGGACAGCGGCATGTACCGGATGAGCCCGCTGCACGAGGGCGGCCAGACCGGCTCGGTCGACGTGAGGACCGCCGCCCGCGCCATCCAGGGCGCCCTGCACGCCGCCCACCCGGGGGCGCTGTGGGCGGTGCTGGGCTGGCAGGACGACCCGGTGCCGGAGCTGCTCGCCGGGGTGGACACCTCGAAGCTGCTGATCCTGGACGGGCTGTCGGACCGGTACAACCGCCTGGACCGGGAATCCCGTTGGGGCGGCGCCCCGTACGCCATGGGCAGCATCTACAACTTCGGCGGGCACACCACGATCGGCGCCAACACCTCGGTGTGGCTGGACCGGTTCGGCTCCTGGCGCGCCAAGGACCGGAGCGCGCTGGCCGGGACGGCGTACCTGCCGGAGGCGGCGGGCACCAACCCGGCGGCCTTCGACCTGTTCACCGACCTCGCCTGGGAGCCGGCGCCGATCGACCAGCGGGCCTGGTTCGCCTCCTACGCGGCCCGCCGCTACGGACGGCCCGACCGGGAGGCGGCGGCGGCCTGGGAGGAGCTGCGCACCGGCCCGTACAGCACCTCCTCGGGCCTGTGGTCGGAGTCCCAGGACAGCCTGTTCACCGCCCGGCCGTCCCTGACCGCGGCCGGGTCCGCGCACTGGAGCCCGAAGTCCATGCGCTACCAGGCCGGTTCGGTGCGCCGGGCGCTGGACCACCTGCTGCGGGTGGCGCCGTCGCTCCGTTCCTCCAGCGCCTACCGGTACGACCTGGTGGACACCGCCCGGCAGGCCCTCGCCAACCACTCGCGGGTGCTGCTGCCGCAGATCAAGGCCGCGTACGAGGCGAAGGACGCGGCGCGGCTGCACGAACTGCGCGGTCAATGGGCGGACGGGGAACGCCGGTTGGACGCGCTCACCGGCACCGATCCGAACTTCCTGCTCGGCCGGTGGGTCGACGCGGCCCGCTCCTGGGGCACGACCCGGGCGGAGCAGGACCGCTACGAGTACGACGCGCGCTCGATCCTGAGCGTCTGGGGGCGCCGCGGCACCAGCGAGGGCGGCTTCCTCCACGACTACGCCAACCGCGAATGGAGCGGCCTGGTCTCGGAGTTCTACGCGGCGCGCTGGGAACTGTACTTCGACAGCCTGGAGGAGGCGCTGGCGCGGCGGTCCGCGCCCCGCGCGATCGACTGGCACGCGTACGAGGACGCGTGGGCGCGGCGCACCAGCCGCCCGTCGGCCACCCCGAGCGGCGATCCGTACGCCCGGGCCGCCGCGGTGGCCGCCGCCCTGCCCCCGGCGGCGCGCTGAGTACCGCACCGGATCCGTCCGCGCACGCGACACTCCGCAGCACTCACCCGGGCGGGTGAGGTGTCCTACCCGGACGGAGGAGATTTGGTCCGGGGACTCCCTCCCGGAGTGGGTGGTGGGTTGACTGGCCGGGACCTGTGAGGGGCGGCCGCCGCAGCGATGCGGCGGCCGCCCCTTTCCGACGCCCCCGGGCCTGAGGCCGACAGGAGTGCACCGACATGTCCGAGACCGCGCGGGAGCGGCCCCCGGCCGACGCCCCCGAGGACGTACCGGCCCCGCCCGTGACCACGGCTGCGGCGACGCCTCCGGGGCCGTCCGCCCTGGAGCTGCTGACCGCGCTGGTGAGCGGGGCGTGCGCGGCGGCCGGGGAGCCCCTGCCCCCGGCCGCCCGGGACCGGCCGGAGCGGCTCACCGACGGGGTGGTGGAGCTGCGCAAGCGCGGCGAGCTGGCCGTGCGGCCGGCCGGGACGGATGCCGGGGAGTGCCTGGAGGCGATGGCCCGCCGGGCGGCGGAGCGGGCCGGCCGGCCCCGTGCCTGAACGCCGCGCGGACCGGCCCCGGCAGGGGACCGCCCGCCGGGGCGGCGGCTCCGCACCCCCTTTACGGGACCCGGACGCGGCGGGCCCCGGGCCGGTCGTGGAGGATCACCGCGTGGACGACGTCGCGCGGGCGGGAACCGGGACCCGGGCCGGGGCCGAGGAGGCACTGGCCGCCGCCCTCGGCCGGGCCGCCGGGGGCGACGAGGCGGCCTTCGTCGCGGTGTACGAGGCGGTCGCCCCGGCCGTACTGGGCGTGACCCGCGCGGTGCTGCGGGACGGGGCCCAGGCGGAGGAGGTGACCCAGGAGGTGTTCGTCGAGGTGTGGCGCACCGCCGGCCGCTACCGCGCCGACCGGGGCGCCGTACGGACCTGGGTGCTGACGATGGCCCACCGCCGGGCCGTCGACCGGGTGCGCTCCGCGCGGGCGGCCGCCGACCGCGACCGCCGGGCGGCGCGGCTGGAGGCGGCGGTGCCGGAGTTCGACGAGGTGACGGAGGCGGCGCTGGAGCACGAGGAACGGCGGCGGGTGCGGCGCTGCCTGGACGCGCTGACCGCCCGCCATCGCCAGTCGCTGATCCTCGCCTACTACCGGGGACGGACCCACCGCGAGGTGTCCGAAGAGCTGTCGTTGCCGCTGGGCACCGTGAAGACGCGGCTGCGCGACGGACTCCTGCGACTGCGCGACTGTCTCGGGGTGAGCGGCGGATGAGCACGGGGAACCCGAACCCGCACGAGGCGACGGGCGCGTACGTACTGGACGCCCTGCCGGAGCCGGAGCGCGCGGCCTTCGAGGCGCATCTGGAGACCTGCCCGCAGTGCGCCCGGGAGGTACGGGACCTCGCGGCGACGGCGGCCCTGCTGGCCTCGGCGGCGGCGGTGGAGCCGCCGCCCGCGCTCCGGGACGCGGTGCTGCGGCGGATCCGGGAGCTCCCGGCCGGGGCGGCGGAACCGGGCCCGTCCCGGCACCGACGCCCCGGCGGAGCCCGGCCGTCACGGTGGGCGCCGCCAGCCCGGCAGGCGGGGCCGGGGCGGCCGACGGGGGCGGCGGGGCCGGCGGGCCCGGCAGGGGCGGCGGGCCCGGCAGGGGCGGCGGGCCCGGCAGGGGCGGCGGGCCCGGAGCGGACGGCGGTGCCGGAGCAGCCGGCGGAAGCAGCGGGCCCGGAGCAGCCAGCGGGAGCAGCGGACCCGACGCGGACGGCGGGGGCAGCGGACCCGGCGCGGACGGCGGGGGCGGCGGACCCGGCGCGGACGGCGGGGGCGGCGCGGCCGGCGCGGACGGCGGCCCCGGGGTGGACGGCGCGGTGGGTGTTGGCGGCCTGCGTGGCGGTGGCGGTCGGCCTCGGCGGGGTCGCCGCCTGGCAGTACCAGCGCGCGGACGCCGCCGGGCGTCGGGCGCGGGCCGCCGAGGCACGCGCCGCCGCGCTGACCGGAGTGCTCTCGGCCCCCGACGCCCGGCTGGCCTCCGGCCGGATCGCGGACGGCGGCACGGGCACGGTGGTGGCCTCCCGGGAGCGGGACCGCGCTGTGTTCGTACCCGCCGGGATGGCGGCGCCCCCGGCCGGGCGGGCCTACCAGCTGTGGTTCGCCGCCCCGGGCCGCATGCGCCCGGCGGGCCTGCTGGACCGGGACCACCCCGACGCCCCGGCCCTCCTGGCGGGCTCCCTGCGCGGAACCACCGCCCTCGGCATCACCCTGGAACCGGAATCCGGCTCCCCCGCCCCCACGACGACCCCGCTCCTCCTGCTGCCCCTCCCCACGGCCCGGAGCTAGGTCCAGCAAGCGGAAGCACCGGTGGCGGCGGCACCCTGGAAGGGGACCGCGGGCGGAGGTGACGGCGATGGCCCCGGCGCAACGGGTACGAGGACGGGCCTGGGCGGGCGGCGCGCTCAGTGGGCTGGTCGCGGCGTTCGCCGGGCTGGCCGTGGCGGAGCTCGCGGCGGTGGCCGTGCGCCCCGAGGCGGCCCCGCTCACCGCGATCGGCGGCGCGGTGGTCGACCGTACGCCTGTCGCCGTCAAGGAATGGGCCATCCGCACCTTCGGCGCCTCCGACAAGGCCGCCCTGGCCCTCGGCACCGTCGCCGTCCTGGCCCTCCTCGCCGCCGTCACGGGTCTCCTCGCCGTACGCCGGCTCCGCGCGGGCCTGGCGCTCGCCGGGGCGGTGGGGGTGCTCGGGGCAGTGGCCGCCCTCAGCCGTCCGGAGGCCTCCTGGAAGGACGCCCTCCCCTCGCTGGCCGGCGGGGCGGTCGCGGCCGGGACGCTGTACCTGCTGGTCACGGCCCTGCGCCGGCCCCGCCTCGGCGCGGGCCGGCCGGCCGGTACCTGGCCCATGGACCGGCGGGGTTTCGGCCGCCTGGTGGCCGCCACCGTCGCGGGCTCGGCGGTGGCGGGTCTGGCCGGGAGGCGCCTCGGCGCGCACGGCTCGGCCCGCGCGACGGCCTCCCGGGCCGGCCTCGCCCTGCCCGCCCCGGCCGTCCCGGCGCGGCCCGTACCCGCCGGGGCGGACCTGCGCCTCCCGGGCCTGTCGCCGTTCCTCACCCCCGCCCGGGACTTCTACCGCGTCGACACCGCCCTGGTGGTCCCCCGCGTGGACGCCGGCTCGTGGCGGCTCACCCTCCACGGCGACGGGGTCGCCCACCCGCTGACCCTGAGCCTGCGCGACCTCCTCGCCCGGCCCCTGGTCGAGCACGACATCACCCTGACCTGCGTCTCGAACGAGGTCGGCGGCCCGTACGCGGGCAACGCCCGCTGGCTCGGCGTACGCCTGGCCGACCTGCTGCGCGAGGCCGGGGTGCGGCCGCCGTCGCGGGGCGGTCCGGCCGACCAGCTGGTGGCCCGTTCGGTGGACGGGATGACGATCGGCACGCCCGTCGAGACCGTCATGGACGGCCGGGAGGCACTGCTGGCCGTCGGGATGAACGGCGCGCCGCTCCCCTTCGCGCACGGCTTCCCCGTCCGGATGGTCGTACCCGGCCTGTACGGGTACGTGTCCGCCTGCAAGTGGCTGCGCGAGCTGCGGCTGACCACCTTCGCCGCGTACGACGCCTACTGGGTGCGGCGCTCCTGGGCGCAGCGGGCCGCCGTCAAGACGCAGTCGCGCATCGACACCCCGCGCGCCTTCGCCCACCCGCCGGCGGGCCGGGTGGCGGTGGCCGGGGTGGCGTGGGCGCAGCACCGGGGGATCGTCCGGGTCGAGGTACGGGCCGACGGCGGCCCGTGGCGGGCCGCCTCCCTCGCCGCCGCCGACGGGGTCGACACCTGGCGGCAGTGGGTGTGGCCCTGGGACGCGACGCCCGGGCCGCACACCCTTCAGGTACGGGCCACGGACGGCACCGGGCGGGTCCAGCCCGAAACGCGTACGGGAACCGTCCCCGACGGGGCGACCGGCTGGCACACCATCACCGTGGACGTCCGCTCCCTGTGAGGCCCCGCCACCCCTCGTTCGGGTGAGCGGGGCGGACGGGACGTGACGGGACGGGCGGCGGGCCCGTGGCCCGCACCGGTACGGGGCTGCGGCCCGCCCCGGGCCCCGGCCGCTCCCGGTGCCGCCCGGTCGCCCGCCGCCCCGGGCCCCGGCCCGACGTACATTGAGGGTCCGTCAGGGCACCGGCCGCCCGCCGTACCGCTCTCCCGTACCTGAGGAGCCGACGCCGTGGAGCTGACCAGCACCTCGTTCCTCGTCACTCTCGTCGCCGTCACCGCCCTCGCCATGTTCCTCACGCTGCTGCTGTGGAACCGGCTGCGGGGGCCCCGCCCGGTGCGGTGGGCGGTCCGGGTGGCGATGATCGGGCTGTGCCAGCTGACGGCGATCTGCGTGGTGGCCGCCTGCATCAACGGCGCCTACGGGCTCTACGCCTCCTGGGACGACCTGCTCGGCCGCGAGGGCGCCGGGAAACCGTCCGCGATGACGGGCCCGCCGGCCGGCCGGGCCAAGTTCACCCGGGGCAGCGACGGCACCCTCGGCACCTACTTCCGGGGCGGCCACTCGAAGCTCGCCGGACAGGTGATCGTGTGGACTCCCCCGGGGTACGACGACCCGGGCGCGGCCCGGATCCGCTTCCCGGTACTGGTGCTGCTGCACGGTTACCCGGGCTCCCCGCGCACCTGGACGGACCTCGGGGCCATGCCGGAGGCGCTGGAGCGGCAGGTGCGGTTCGGCACCTCCCACCCGTTCATCCTCGTGATGCCGGAGATCTATCCGGGCGGGGTGAACACCGACTGCAGCGACACCCCGCAGCGCAAGATCGCCACCTGGCTCGCGCAGGACGTGCCCGGTCTGGTCGCGAAGAACTTCCGTACGCTGCCCGGGCCGCAGGGGTGGGGGCTGATGGGGATCTCCACCGGGGGCTTCTGCGCGGCGAAGCTGCCGTTGCAGTACCCGAAGGCGTTCCGGGCGGGCGCGGCCCTGGATCCGGACCCGCTGACCGGGGACCCGTCGGCGCTGGCCGATCCCGGGCTGCGCGAGCGCAACAGCCCGATGTGGCTGGTCCGGCAGGTGAAGGGGGCGGACCTCGGGCTGTTCCTGGCGACCTCCGCGCAGGACAAGACGAGCCCGCCCCGGCAGCTGACCGCCTTCGCGGCGGCGGCGCGGGACACCGGGGTGCGGGTGCGGACGCTCGTGCGCCCCGCGGGCGGGCACAACTTCCAGACCTGGACGGGGATGTACCCCGAGGCGCTGAGCTGGCTCAGCACCGAGGTCGCCGCGCCCGCCCACTCCTCGTAAGACCGGCCGGACCGCGCGGGGCGGGGTCAGGCCAGGCGGACCGGCAGCGTCTCGACGCTGTTGCCGATGAAGCTGCGCTGGTACGGAAGCTCCCCGTCCGCCGCCGCGAGGCCGAGGTCCGGGAAGCGGGTGAAGAGCCGTTCCAGGGCGATGGTGGCCTCCAGCCGGGCCAGCGGGGCGCCGACGCAGTAGTGCGCTCCGTGCCCGAAGGACAGGCCGCGGGCGGCGGTGGGCCGGGTCAGGTCGAAGCGGTCGGCGTCCGGGCCGTGGAAGGCGCGGTCCCGTCCGGCCGCCGTGTAGCCGGCCAGGACGGGCGTGCCCCGCGGGATCACGGCGCCGTCGAGGGTCAGGTCGCGGGTGGGGTAGCGGAAGGGGAACCAGCTGACGGGTCCGTCCCAGCGCAGGGTCTCGTCCACCACGTCCGACCAGCTCGCCCGGCCCTCCAACACCAGCGCCAGCTGGTCCCGGTGGGTGCACAGGGCGCGGACGGCGTTGCAGATCAGGTTGAGGGTGGTCTCGTGTCCCGCGACGAGCATCAGGCGCATGGTCCCGACGAGTTCGGCCTCGCTGAGCCGGTCGCCGTCCTCGTCGCGGGCCGCGATCAGGGCGCTGGTGAGGTCCTCGCCGGGCGCGGCGCGGCGCGCGGCGGCGATGGCGCCGATCAGTTCGACGAGCTCGCGCACGGCGGCCGTCACCTCGGCGGGGGTGGTGTCGGTGGCGACGATCACGGTGTTCGACAGCGCGTGGAGGCGGCCGCGGTGTTCGGGGCCCACGCCGAGCAGTTCGCAGATGACGCTCATCGGCAGCGGCAGGGCCACGTGCGCGCGCAGGTCGGCGACCCCGTCGGGGGCGTGGGCGGCGGCCGCGGCGAGGTCGTCGAGGAGGGCGTCGGTCAGTTCCCGGACGCGCGGGCGCAGCCGCTCCACCTGACGGGTGGTGAAGGCGTTGCCGACCAGGGAGCGCAGCCGGCGGTGGTCGGCGCCGTCGGCGGTGTGCATGCCCCGGGCGTCGGTGAAGACCCGCAGGGGCCAGTCGGCGGGGATCGAGCCGTCGTGCAGGGCGGGGCAGTGGCGGGCGTCCTTGGCGACGTCGGGGTGGGCGAGGAACTCCTTGAGCGCCTCGTGCCCGAGGACGACCGCGCCGGGCACACCGCCCGGCAGGACCACTTCGGCCACGGAACCGCGGGCCCTGAGCCGGGCGTTCAGCGCGTGTGGGCAGCCGCCGGCCGGGTCTATGACGTGCGGCGCGCCGTCGGCGGGGGCCCCGGCGGGCGGGGGCGGGGTCGGCGAGGACATGGCGGTCTCCTGGCGAGGCGGCGGGGACGGGACCGGGCCCGGCAACAGTGCGGCCTCGGGGGCCCGTTGTTCAAGCCCGTTGCCGGCACGCCCCGTGTCGCGGCCCCGCGCGGGCGGGCCGCCGTAGGGTCGGGGCATGCCGGAGACAGCGGAGAGCGGACGGACCCTCGAAGGCAGGGTGGCCCTGGTGGCCGGGGGAACGCGCGGCGCGGGCCGGGGCATCGCGGTCCAGCTGGGGGCGCGCGGGGCGACGGTGTACGTGTCGGGGCGCAGCACCACCGGGCGGCGCTCGGAGTACGACCGGCCGGAGACGGTCGAGGAGACGGCCGAGCTGGTCACGGCGGCGGGCGGCCGGGGCATCGCGGTGGTCGCCGACCACCTGGTGCCCGCTCAGGTCGAGGCGCTGGTGGGACGGATCGACGCCGAACAGGGCCGGCTGGACGTCCTGGTGAACGACATCTGGGGCGGCGAGCGGCTCTTCGAGTGGGAGAGCACCGTCTGGGAGCACGACCTGGACCAGGGGCTGCGGCTGCTGCGGCTCGCCGTGGACACCCATGCGATCACCAGCCACTTCGCGCTGCCGCTGCTGCTGCGTTCACCGGGCGGGCTGGTCGTGGAGATGACGGACGGAACGGCCGAGTACAACGCGAGCCGCTACCGGGTGTCCTTCTTCTACGACCTGGCCAAGTCGGCGGTGCTGCGGATGGCGTTCGCGCTCGGGCACGAGCTGGGTCCGCGCGGGGCGACGGCGGTGGCGCTGACGCCGGGCTGGCTGCGTTCGGAGATCATGCTGGAGGCCTTCGGGGTGACGGAGGCGAACTGGCGCGACGCGCTGGAGAAGGTCCCGCACTTCGCGATCTCCGAGACCCCCGGCTACGTGGGCCGCGCGGTCGCGGCACTGGCCGCCGACCCGGAGGTGGCCCGCTGGAACGGGCAGTCGCTCTCCAGCGGGCAGCTCGCCGGGGTGTACGGGTTCACGGACCTCGACGGGAGCCGGCCGGACGCCTGGCGGTACCTGGTGGAGGTCCAGGACCCGGACCTGCCGGCGGACACGACGGGTTACCGCTGACGGCTCCCTTCGGCCGTACGGGGCCGCCCGACTCCGGAATCCGCACTGTACGCATGCTGCGTACAGTGTCCGCAGGGCGTTAGGGTGGGGGCATGTCCACTCCAGCACAGCCGCCCGCCGTACCGCCCGTCCCCTCCGTGTGGACCCGGCCGCGCCGCCAGAAGGAACAGCCCGCGCTCAGCCGGGAGCAGATCGTCGCGGCCGCGGTCCGGCTGCTGGACGCCGAGGGCATCGAGGCGCTCAGCATGCGCAAGCTCGGCACCGGGATGGGCACCGCCGCCACCTCGCTCTACCGGCACGTCGCGAACAAGGACGAACTGATCGAGCTCGTCGTGGACGAGGTCTACGGGGAGCTCGAACTCCCCGAGGCCGGCGGCCCCGACGGCTGGCGGGCCGCCCTGTCCCACAGCGGGCACAGCCTGCGCGACATGGTCCTGCGCCACCCGTGGGTGGCCTCGGTCCTCGGCCAGGTGGGGCTGGCCCACCTCGGCCCGAACCTGATGCGGATGTCGGAGCGGATGCTGCGGCTGGCACAGACGGCGGGCTTCCCGCCCGGCGAGGCCGACCTCGCGATGAAGGCCGTCATCTCGTACGTCATCGGCGCCACGACCAGCGAGGCCTCCTACCTCTCGCTCCTGTCCCGCAGCGGCATGAGCGAGAGCGACTGGCTCCGCTCCCTGACGCCGGAGCCGACGGAGGCGCTCGACGGGCACCCGCTGACGAAGGACCACACCACCGCCCGGCAGGACCGGGACCCGGCGCGGATGCGCGAGGAGAACTTCGACTACGGACTCCAGCGCGTCCTCGACGGCCTGGCCACCCGGATCATCCGCGACTGATCCGGCCTCCGGGCCACGATGAGCCCCGCCCCCGTCAGTCCGTCGGGAACGTCAGCTCGCGCCCCTCGCCGAGCGGGGCGAAGAACCGCTCCACCGCCGCCTCCCGCACCTGTACCAGCGCCGCCGGGGACCAGCGCGGGCACCGGTCCTTGTCGATCACCTGCGCCCGGATGCCCTCCACCAGGTCGGGGGTGGACAGCGCGGCCGCGGAGATCCGGTACTCCTGCTCCAGCACCCGCTCCAGCGAGTCCATCGCGCGGGCCCGGCGCAGCGCGGCCAGTGTCACCTTGAGGGCGGTGGGGGATTTGGCGTGCAGTGCCCGGGACGCCTCGCGGGCCGCCGGGAGACCGGTGCCCAGCAGCCGGGAGTGGATCTCCTCGACGGTGTCGGCGGCGTAACAGCGGTCGATCCACTCCCGTTCGGCGGCGACTTCGCCCTCCGGCCCGGCGGGGACGGCGTAGCGGGCCACGACCTTGTCGGCGGAGGCGCCGTCCTGGCCCTCCGCGAGGTCCCGCATCAGCTCGTCCAGGAAGTCCGAGGGCACGTAGTGGTCGGCCAGCCCGCACAGCAGGGCGTCGGCGGCGCCGATCGCGGTGCCGGTCAGGGCGAGGTGGGTGCCGAGTTCGCCGGGCGCCCGGGACAGCAGGTAGGTACCGCCGACGTCGGGCACGAAGCCGATGCCGGTCTCGGGCATGGCGACGCGGGCGCGTTCGGTGACGATGCGGACGCTGCCGTGCGCCGAGATGCCGACGCCGCCGCCCATCACGATGCCGTCCATGAGGGCGACGTAGGGCTTCGGGTAGCGGGCGATACGGGCGTTGAGCCGGTACTCGTCGCGCCAGAAGCCGAGCGAGGCGGTGCCCCGGGCCTTCGCGTCGGCGTGGATGGCCCGGATGTCACCGCCCGCGCACAGGCCTCGTTCGCCAGCGCCGCGGATGACGACGTGCGCGACCGCTGGATCGTCCTCCCACGCCGTCAGCGCCTGCGTGATTCTCTCCACCATGGGGTGGGTAAGGGCGTTGAGGGCCTCGGGGCGGTTGAGGGTGATCACCCCGGAGCGGCCCTGGGTCTCGGTCAGGACGGTTTCGAATTCGGTCTCCACACCGGTCAGTATGTCGCGCCGGAAGCCCATCGAAGATCATTTCCAGTGATCCGGATGATCTTCCCGGTGGCGCGGGGCCCGGGGCGGGGCCGCGGGGCGCTCCGCCCGGTTCTTGGCCGGTTCCCGGCCGGTCCGCGACGCCGCCTCAGCGGGGGTGGGCGCCCGGAGTGTGGCCGAAGGCGCGGCGGAAGACGTCGATGAAGGCACTCGCCGAGGACCAGCCGCAGCGATGCGCGACCGCCGTCACGGGTGTGCCGACGGCCAACAGCCGAAGCGCCTGGTGCAGCCGCAGCCGGGTGCGCCACTGTGGGAAGGTCATGCCCAGCTCGGCCCGGAACAGCCGGCTCAGCGTCCGCTCCCCCGCCCCCGCCCCGGCGTCCTCGGCGAGGACGGCCAGGCTCCGCTGGTCTCCCGGGTCGGCGTGCAGCAGGGCGCAGACCGCCAGCAGCCGGGGGTCGGCGGGTGCGGGCAGGTGCAGCGGCTGGAGCGGGGAAACGCGCAGTTGGTCGAGGAGGACGCCGAGCATCCGGCGCCGCACCGGGCCGGGATCCCCAGTGTTCCGGCTGTACGCCAGGATCAGCTCGCGCAGCAGCGGGCCGACGGCGATCACGGCCGGGGCGTCCAGGCCGAGCGGGTCGTGCCGGGTGGACAGGCCGACGCGGTGCACGTCCGTACGCCCGTACGCGCGGTGCTCGTACACCGTCCCGGCCGGGATCCACAGCGCCCGGGTGGGCGGCGCCACCCAGGTGCCGGAGCCGGTGGTGAGGGAGAGGACGCCGGAGCCCGCGTAGGCGAGCTGGTGGTCGTCGTGCCGGTGGGCGTCGATCCCGGTGCGGGTGTCGGGATGCCTGACGCCGGTCGGGGCGCGGCGGGTGTGGCCGGCCGGGGAGTGGCCGGTATCGGCCCGGCGGTTTTTCTGCATCACCCGGAAATTTATCGGAAGCGGGACGCCCGCGCGCCCCGCGATCCGCGACCGGTGACCCCCGTCGATCCAGCGAACACCGAACGTTCTTCCGCCGTTCCTCCGTCCGGGGTGGAATCCGGCACCTCCCGCGCCGCTTCCTTCTCCGCCCTGACTGATCCCCAGAGGCTGAAACCATCAGGTGGCCTTGCAAGTCTGCCTGTCGTTCTCTACGGTCGATGCCATGACGACCCCGGAACCGGAACCGGCGATCCGTGACACCGCGGAGGAGCTCCAGCTGACCCTCGGCCTGCTGGTGCGCCGGATGAGGGCGGCCTCGGGTGGCGGTGTCAGCCTCTCCCAGATGTCCGTCCTCAAGCGGCTCGACCGGCTCGGTGAGGCCACTTCCGCCGATCTGGCCCGCGCCGAACAGATCCGCCCGCAGTCACTCATCGCCACGGTGAACTCCCTGCGCGCCGAGGGCTACGTCACCCGCGGCCCGCACCCCACCGACGGGCGCCGGCTGCTGATCTCCCTCACCGACCGGGGCCGGGCCCTCGTACGCGAGCGCCGCGAGGCCGGGCACGGGCGGATCGCCGAGCTCATGGCCGAGCGGCTGACGCCCGGAGAACGACGGCTGCTGGCCGAGGCCGTCCCCCTGCTGCGCCGCCTGGCCGAAGACTGAACCCCTCCCCCCTCCCTCCCGAGGAGCTCCCTTATGACCGACTCCCCCGCACCCACCGCCCTCACCCTGGACTCCGGCACCGCGCTGGTCCTGATCGACCTCCAGCAGGGCATCCTGAACCTGCCGACGGCCCGGCCCGGTGTGGAGATCCTCAAGCGGGGCATCGCGCTCGCCGAGGCTTTCCGCGCGCACCGGCTGCCCGTGGTCCTGGTCAACGTGGCTTGGTCGCCCGACGGCGGCGACCTGCCCACCGCCGATGTGGACGCCCCCGGCCCGGCCGCCGCCCCGCCCGCGGCGTTCTCCGAGATCCCGGCCGAACTCGCCGCGCTGGGCGACGTACGGGTCACCAAGCGGCACTGGGGCGCCTTCACCGGGACCGAGCTCGACCTCCAGCTGCGCCGACGGGGCATCCACCGGATCGTCCTGGCCGGCATCTCGACCAGCATCGGCGTCGAGTCCACCGCCCGGACCGCCTGGGAGCACAGCTACCACCTGGTCTTCGCCGAGGACGCCTCGACCGACATGGACGCCGCCTCGCACGAGCACAGCTTCGGCAAGATCTTCCCGCGCCTGGGCCGGGTCAGCTCCACGGCCGAGATCATCGCGGCCCTGGACGCACTGCGGCCCCGGCCTTAGGGCCTGGGCCTAGGGCCAGGGCACTTCCAGCCAGACGCACTTGCCCGCCGCCCCCGGCCGGGAGCCCCAGGCACGGGCCAGCTGTTGCACGATCAGCAGCCCGTGCCCGCCCGGCCGGGCCGGGTCCACCGGCAGGCCGGGGTCGCGCGGCCTCGGGGGCGCGGGGTTGAGGTCCGTCACCTCGATGCGCAGCCGTTCCTCGGTGCGGTCCAGGACCAGCGCGCCGGGCCCGCCGCCGTGCAGGCAGGCGTTGGCGACCACCTCCGACACGAGCAGCAGCACGTCCTCGGCGGCCTCCCGGATGGACTCGACCTCCGCCGGCAGCCACTTCCAGGCGGTCAGCGCCCGGCGGGTGAACTCCCGGCTGCGGGACACGGGATCGGGCAGCCCGTCGAGGACCAGCAGCCAGTTCCGGTCCGCCGGCCCGCGCAGCTCCATGACCCCTCGACCCCTCTCCCTACCGATGGTCCGGCCGCAGGGCCCGGGCCACGTCCGCGTGCACCGGGAAGACCCCGTCGGCGCCGGTGATCCGGAACATCCGGGCGACCGGCCCGCTCAGCCCCGCCAGTTCCAGCCTGCCGCCTGCCTCCTGGACCGAGATGCGGCCGTGCAGCAGCGCGTTCAGGCCGGTGGAATCGCAGAACTCCAGACCTGCCATGTCCACCACCATCCGGCCGCCCTGCTCGGCCGCGGCGTCCAGGGCCTCGCGCAGCGGCTCGGCAGTGTCGTGGTCCAGCTCACCGGCGAGCGAGAGGACCATCACCCCGTCCACCGCCCGCACGGCGACGGTGAACCGCTCGTCGTCGCCCTTTCCCTCCGGCACCATCCGGCACCACCCTTCCCGTCCCACTGGTCGTACGCCTGCCCGGACCCGGGCGAACCATGCGCGGGGCCGCCATCCGGGCTGATGGCCCGGAAACGCGGAAGGGCCGTTTCAGATGTCTCTGAAACGGCCCTTCCACCACGACTCTTCCGAGTCGGGACGACAGGATTTGAACCTGCGACCCCTTGACCCCCAGTCAAGTGCGCTACCAAGCTGCGCCACGTCCCGTTGTGCCGTCCACCTGGGGTTTTCCCCCTCGCGGCGGGCACATGCAGAACATTACCGCACGCCGGGGGGTGCGTGTGCACGGGTGATCGCGGGGCGCGAGGATGGGTGGGTGGACGGACGGGATCGCGATGCGGAGGGGCGGGCGCGCAGTGCGCGGCCGCGGGACGGGCTGGGACGGCCGCTGCCGTACGGGGCCGAGGGGGTGGAACGGCAGGCCGAGGGGGTGGTGCGGACGCCGGCCGGGACGGTGGCGGAGGCGCAGCGGCTGCTGGACGCCGGGATGCCCTTCCATGCGCACGAGGTGTTCGAGGACGCCTGGAAGTCGGGGCCGCGGGCTGACGAGGCACTGTGGCGGGGGCTGGCGCAGCTGGCGGTGGGGCTGACGCACGCCGCGCGGGGGAACGCGGTGGGCGGGGCGCGGCTGCTGCGGCGCGGAGCCGATGCCCTGGCCGGGCGGGAGGAGGCGTACGGGATCGACCTGGCGGGGCTGGCCGCCTGGGCCCGGGACCTGGCCGGGCGGGTCGCGGCGGCCGGGGCACCGATCGACCCGGCGGCCGAAGCCCCCCACCTCACCGGCCACCCGGCCGCCCCCGCCGGGGGCGGAACGGACCCCGGCTGACCGGGCGGCGGTTCCGGGCGAGCCGGCGGTCCGGGCCGGACCCGGCCCGGCCCGGGTCTTACGCGGCGGGCTGGAGGAGGTCCCAGCGGTTGCCGTAGAGGTCCTCGAAGACGGCGACCGAGCCGTATGCCTCGTGGCGCGGGTCCTCCAGGAAGCGGACGCCCTCGGCGGTCATCCGGGCGTGGTCGGCGGCGAAGTCGGCGGTGTAGAGGAAGAAGCCGACGCGGCCGCCGGTCTGGTCGCCGACGCGGGCCCGCTGGGCGTCGTCCTTGGCGCGGGCCAGCAGCAGGGCGGACTCCTCGGCGCCGGGCGGGCGCACCACGACCCAACGGGAGCCGTCGGGCCGGGCGGTGTCCTCCACGAGGTCGAAGCCGAGGGCCCCGGTGTAGAAGTCGATGGCCTCGTCGTAGTCGTGGACGACCAGGGCGGTGAGGGCGATGTGGGAGGGCATGGGCCCTATTGTGCGCCGAGGAGGACGACGTCCAGCGTGCGGGGGCCGTGGACGCCCTCCACCCGGTCGAGCTCGATGTCGCTGGTGGCGGAGGGGCCGGAGATCCAGGTCAGCGGGCGGGTGGGGACGAGGCGTTCCAGGGCCTGCGGGACGGAGTCGACGACCTGATCGGGGACGCGGACGACGCAGACGTGGTGGTCCGGGATCAGGGTGATGCGGCGCGCCCCTGGTCGGGGCTGCCGTCGAGGACGATCGTGCCGGTCTCGGCGATCGCCAGGGCGCAGCCGGTGACGACCCCGCCCGCGCGGTCCAGTTCGGCCGGGGTGGACGCGGCCCGGTCGGGCAGCCGCGCCGGGGCGGCCGCGGCGAGCCAGTGCGGGGGCAGGGCGGGCGGTACGAGGACGGTCGCGTGCGGTGCCAGCAGCCGGGCCAGCAGCTCCGGGAGGCCGTCCTCGCCGGTGCGGTGGACCGTCGCCCGGTACTCGGTGAGGTGCGCGGCGAGCAGGTCGACGCGCTCGGCCGGGGTCCGGGACCCGTGGACGCGGAGGTAGTCACGCGGCACGGCCGACGGCCCGGCGGTGCCGGGGTGCTCGGCCGTGCCGGAGTGCCCGACTGCACCGGAGTCCCCGGCCGTGCCGGGGTGCCCGACGGCGCCGGAGTGCCCGACGGCACTGGGGTGCTCGGCCGTCGGGGGCAGTGCCCGGCGGATGCGGGAGAGGATGCGGTCCTTGGCGCTCACTGCGGGGTCTCCCGTTCTCGCGCCCACCAGTCGCGGAAGGACTCCGCCGGGATCTCCGGCAGGGCGCGGGTGTCGGTCCAGGCGCGGCCCGGTCCCGGCAGCCGGCGCGGGCGCAGCCGGCGGGCGCGGGAGAGGAGCCGCTCCCCCGCGCGCAGGGCGCCGGGGTGGTCGAGGAGCAGGCGGGCGGCGCGCAGGGCGGCCCGTTCGGCGGTGTGGCCGTGGGCGGGCCGGATCCGGACGCGGACCCCCGCGCGGGTGACGGGGCCGCCCTGGACCACCCGTTCGCGCAGGTGGAGGAGGATCTCCGGGATGTCGATGGCGACCGGGCAGACCTCGTAACAGGCTCCGCAGAGGGTGGAGGCGTAGGGCAGCGTGGCGTCGATCGCGCTCGCGGTGCCCCGGAGTTGGGGGCTGAGGACGGCGCCGATCGGGCCGGGGTAGACGGAGCCGTAGGCGTGGCCGCCGGCGCGTTCGTAGACGGGGCAGACGTTGAGGCAGGCGGAGCAGCGGATGCAGCGCAGAGCCTGGCGGCCGGTCGCGTCGGCGAGGGCGTCGGTACGGCCGTTGTCGAGGAGGACGAGGTGGAAGGCGGTGGGTCCGTCGCCGTCGGTGGTGCCGGTCCACATGGTCGTGTACGGGTTCATCCGCTCGGCGGTCGAGGAGCGCGGCAGGGTCTGGAGGAAGACCTCCAGGTCCCGGAAGGTGGGGACCACCTTCTCGATGCCGACGACCGAGATCAGGGTCTCGGGGAGGGTCAGGCACATCCGGCCGTTGCCCTCGGACTCCAGGACGACCATGGTGCCGGTCTCGGCGACCATGAAGTTGGCGCCGGAGACGGCGACCTTGGCGCGCAGGAACTTCTCGCGCAGGTGGAGGCGGGCGGCTTCGGCGAGTTCGCGCGGATCGTCGCCGAGGCCGTCCGGAGCGGGCCGGCCCCAGGCGCCCATCTCGGCACGGAAGACGTCCCGGATCCCGGCACGGTTGAGGTGGATGGCGGGGACGAGGAGGTGCGAGGGCCGGTCGTGGCCGAGCTGGACGATCAGTTCGGCGAGGTCGGTCTCGTAGGCGGCGATCCCGGCGGCCTCCAGGGCCTCGTTCAGGCCGATCTCCTGGGTGGCCATGGACTTGACCTTGACGACCTCGCGTTCACCGATCGCGAGGACCAGGCCGGTGACGATGCGGTTGGCCTCGGCGGCGTCGGCGGCCCAGTGCACGGTGCCGCCCGCCGCGGTGACGGCGGCCTCCAGCTCCAGGAGGTGGCGGTCGAGGTGGCGCAGGGTCTCGTCCTTGATCGCCTTTCCGGCGGCGCGCAGCCGGTCCCAGTCGTCGAGTTCGGCGACGGCGCGGGCGCGTTTGGCGCGGATGGTGTGGGTGGCGTGGCGCAGGTTGGCGCGCAGCACCTCGTCCCGTACGGCCTCGCGGGCCGCGTCCGGGAAGGCGGGGAAGGCGGGCATGCCGAGGTAGGTGCCGGTCATCGCGGGGGTGCCTCCGTCCCGGTCGCGGCCAGGATCTCGGCCAGGTGCAGGACGCGCGGTGCGCTGCCGGTGCGGCGCAGGATGCCGTCGAGGTGGGTGAGGCAGGAGTTGTCGGCCCCGCACAGCACCTCGGCGCCGGTGGAGCGGGCGGCCCGTACCTTGTCGGCGCCCATCGCGGCGGAGACGTCCGGGTTCTTGACGGCGAAGGTGCCGCCGAAGCCGCAGCACTCCTCGGCGCCGGGCAGCTCGATCAGTTCCAGGCCCCGGACGGCGGCGAGCAGCCGGCGCGGGCGGTCGCCGAGCCCGAGGGAACGCAGGCCGTGGCAGGAGGGGTGATAGGTGACGGTGTGCGGGAAGTACGCGCCGACATCGGTCACGCCGAGGACGTCGACGAGGAACTCGGTCAGCTCGTACACGCGCGGTACGAGGTCCCGCGCCAGTTCCGCGAGCCCGTCGCCCCGCCCCTCCTCGGCGGCCTTCCGGCCGATGCGCGGGTACTGCTCGCGGACCATCGCGGCGCAGGAACCGGAGGGGGTGACCACGTACGCGTACCCGGCGAAGGCCTCGGCGGTGCGGCGCAGCAGCGGTTCGCTCTCCCGCCGGTACCCGGTGTTGTACTGCGGCTGGCCACAGCAGCTCTGGGCGGCCGGGAAGTCCACCTCGACGCCGAGCCGCTCCAGGAGGCGGACGACGGCGGTGCCCGTACCGGGGTACAAAACGTCGTTGACGCAGGTGACGAACAGGGCGGCACGCATGACGGGCAGAATAGCCGGGTGAAGAAGTTCTCAGTGATCGGCATCGGCGCGGGCGACCCGGACCACCTGACCCTCCAGGCGGTACGGGCGCTCGGCGCGGCGGACGCGTTCCTCATCCTGGAGAAAGGGGAGGAGAAGTCGGACCTGACGGGGCTGCGCCGGGCGATGCTCGCGGAGCACGCCCGTCCGGGCCACCGGCTGGTGGAGGGCCGCGACCCGGACCGCGACCGGACCCCGGACGACTACGCCCCCACGGTGGACGGCTGGCGCAGCGCGCGGGCCGGCATCTTCGAGCGGTTCATCGCCGAGGACCTCGCGGACGGCGAGACGGGGGCCTTCCTGGTCTGGGGCGACCCCTCCCTGTACGACTCCACGCTCGCGATCCTCGACGAGGTGCGCGAGCGCGGCCGGGTGGAGTTCGAGCACGAGGTGGTGCCCGGCATCAGCAGCGTGTCGGCGCTGCTCGCCCGGCACCGCACCAATCTGAACCGGGTCGGGCGTCCGGTGCAGATCACCACGGGCCGGCGGCTCGCGGAGGGCTGGCCGCAGGACGTGGACGACGTGGTGGTGATGCTGGATGCCCGGCACGCCTTCACCGCCCACCTCGACCAGGACCTGTACATCTACTGGGGCGCCTACGTCGGCACGCCGGACGAGATCCTGGTCGCGGGCAAGCTGGCGGACGTGGCCGGGCGGATCGAGGAGCTGCGCACCGAGGCCCGGGCCCGCAAGGGCTGGATCATGGACACGTATCTGCTCAGGCGCCCCTGAGGAAGGCGGGAAGGACCTCGGCGAGGCGCTCGTACTCCTCGGCGCGGTTGTAGATCTGCCCGCAGACGCGGATGCCGCCGCCGCTCGGGCGGGCCCAGATCAGGGTGCGTACGCGGGTCTTGGCCGCGAGCCCCTCGCGCAGGGCCGCTGCCTCGTCCTGGGTCTCGGCGGTCCCGGGCGGCAGCAGCAGGGAGCGCATCGCGAGGCCCGGGGTGTACGGGAGCGGGGTGATCCCGGGGATCCGGGCGAGCAGGGCGGCGCCGTAGGCGGCGAGCGCGCAGTTGTGGGCGCGGACTTCGGCGGCGCCGAGCCGTTCGAGGAGGTCGAGGCCCTCGGGGGCGGCCAGCCAGCCGGTGTAGTCGGCGGTGGCGCGGTACTCGACGGAGCGCGGGAAGCCCGCCGCGTCCTGCCAGGACGGTGACAGGGAGCGGACCCGGGAGCGGTGCGCGGGGGCCACGGCGAGCAGGGCGGTCCCGGAGGGGGCGTAGCCCCACTTGTGCAGGTTCCCGAACCAGAAGTCGGCGCCGGCGGCGATCGGTTCGGCCAGCATGCCGGGGGTGTGGGCGCCGTCGACGACGGTGGTGACCCCGCGCGCGGACAGGTCGGCGAGGAGCCGGGGGCCGGCGATCAGGCGTGCGGTGGGCGAGCTGACGTGGTCGAGGACGGCCACCTTGGTGCGGGGCGTGAGCGCGGCGAGGACGGTCTCCCGTACGGCGTCCTCGTCGGGGAGGCGGGGGTCGAGGGCGACGGTGGTGACGGGGGCGCGGCGGGCGGCGGCCGCGACGACCGTGCCGTAGCCGTGGTCGGTGACGAGGATCTCGTCGCCGTCGGCGAGGTCGACGGCGCCGAGGGCGAGGTTCGCGCCCTCGGTGGCGTTGGCGATGAAGGCGAGGCCGTCCGGGTCGGCGCCGAGGCGGGCGGCGATCCGGGTCCGGGCCGCCGCGACCCGGTCGGGGACGGCGTTGAAGAACGCGTCCGGGTCGGCGTGGGCCTCGGCGCGCAGCGCGTCCTGGGCCTCCTGCACGGGCAGCGGGACGGCGCCGTACGAGCCGTGGTTGAGGTGGGCGACGCCCGGGTCCAGCCGGAAGAGGCCGGGACCGCCGGGGAAGGCGGGCGGGGCGGACGGGACGGACGGGTCGGGCACGGCTGCCTCCGGGTGCGGTACGGGGCCCTCGCCGGCGGGGCGCGGTGGTCCGGCTCCCGGCGGGGGCCGCGGGCGTGTCACCCGGAGCATGCGGGCCGCTCGCCCCGCCCGACAGGGCCGATTCCGCCAGAGTGGCCTACCTCGCGGCCGCCTCCGGGCAGGCGGGGCGGCGACGCCGGCCGCAGCCGAGGGCTCTGGGCGCCGGGCCGGCGCGGGCGGACCCGGGGGGGGGCCGGGCGGCGCAGACGCCCGCGGGTCAGCGCTCCGGGGCGCCTGGCCGACGGGAACCGCCTCGGGCAGGGCCGCACGCCGGGGGCCGGGCCGGCTCGGGGGTCAGGTGCCGCGGCCGCTGCTCGCCGCGTAGTACTGGAGGTCCTGCACCCGTACCGCCGGGTCGACGCGGTAGAGCAGCTCGACCCCGGCCCCGGCCTTCCCGTCGCGGACCACCTGCGCCGAGCTCGTGCCCGGCTTCAGCGGCAGCAGCTGCGCGTGCACCCCGGCCGGGGCCTCGTGCCGGCCCGCGACGGGGCCGACGGCGGTACGGACGGTGGCGGGCTGCGTGAGGAAGCTGAGCACCTCCACGGTGTCCCGGGGTGCGGCGCTGCCCTTGCGCGGGGACATCACCAGCGACTGGCCGCCGGTCGGGCCGGTGGCCGCGAACTGGGTGCGGGAGGTGAGGTAGAGGGTGTCGCGGACGATGCCCGGCCACCGGCCGGTCTTGAAGCGGGTCAGGTAGTAGGAGCTCAGGTCCAGGTACGTGTACCCGTTGTGCAGGGACGGGGCGAACTGGCTGCCCTCCGAGTAGTCGTTCCAGGTGGTCAGCTGGACCCAGTCCGCGCCGTCCTCGATCGCCCGGGTCCAGGTCGCCCGCAGGGTGGCGGTGTTGCCCGCCTCGTCGTAGATCCCCTGGTTCGGCCGGGCGTCCTGGACGGAGACCGGCTGCATCCAGATCTTGCCCAGGCCGTGGCTGCGGTCCACCGCCGAGGTGGAGGCCTCCTGGCCCACGTAACTGCGGCTGCCCCATTCGGAGAACCCGTAGCTGAGGGGCGCGAACGCCGTGGCGTGGGCGTCGAGGTCGAGGAAGAGCGGCACGAACGCGGTACGGACGCCGTACCGGGTGCGCAGCGTGTCCAGCACCCGGGTCCACCAGGCGGGGTCCTTCGCCTCCGCCTTGAACGGGGAGACGACGAGGCGGCCGTCGCCGAGCCGGTGCGCGGCGGGGGCCCGCCCGAGGGCGGCGAGGGACTCGGCGAGGACCGCCGGGTCGTCGGTGTCCAGGGAGGTCATGTCCGGCATCAGCATGATCCGGAAGGCGGGGTCGACGGCGTGGGCGGCCTTCATGAGGAGGTCGGCCCGCTCCCGGTTCCTGCCGGTGAGGGAGAGCAGGTCGAGGGTGAAGCCGTCGAGGCCGGCGTCGCGGGCGGTGCGCACCTCCTGCTGGAGGTTGGCGTACTCCCAGTCGCCGTCCTTCGGCGGGACGGGCAGCGGGCGGTCGCGCAGCAGGCCCCCGTACCGCTCGTGCTTGCCGTTCTCGCCGTCGGGGTCGAGGTAGTTGCGGGTGTAGTAGTCGGCTTCGGAGCTCGCGTTGTCGAGGGAGAGCGGGTACGGGGTGAAGTAGTGGGCGAACACGAGCTTGCCGCCCGCGGCGGCGGAACGCAGCGCGGCCGGTCCCGGCAGGTCGAAGGGCAGGGCCCCGGCGGGGCGGGCGCCCGCGTCCCCGGGGCGCGCCGTAGGGGCGGGCGGACCGGTGGGCGGGGGCGCACCCGTGTCCGGCTCGGCGCGGTCCTGCCCGGCGGCGGCCTGGAAGGGGTCCCAGGCGGCCCCGGCGGCGGCGCAGACGCCGACGAGGAGGAAGAGGGCGAGCAGCAGGGCCGGCAGGGGCCGTCGTTCCGGTAACCGGGGCCGCCGCCGACGGGGCACGGGGCCCGCCCGCCGGCCCGTACCCGTACGCGTACGCCGGTCCCTTCGTCCGTCCGCTGTCATCCTGGAGCCCCTCCCCCGCGTCCGCCCCCGCGCGGGGCTGCACAGCAGTAGAGCCGATGAGCGCTCTCCGGACAACCGTTCGCGGCAGGGTCGTGGGGGCGGTGTGCCCGGTGGGGCCGAAGGGAGCCAGGAGGGCGGCGGGAGGGGTCTCCCCGTCGCTCGCGCGCCCTACGGCATCAGGCCGGCCACGCGGGTCAGGAGGGCGTCGGCGGTGCGGTTGCCGCGGACGGAGCGGAGGCGGCCGCGGAGCCTGCGCAGGGCGTCGCCGACGCGGGCCGACTCCAGGGCGGCGACCGTGTCGAGGAGTTCGTGCCAGGTGGCGCAGGCGCGCTCCAGGTGGCCCTGGTCCAGCTGGAGTTCGGCGAGCCGGGCGGTGGTGACGGCGCGGGCCCGGTGTTCGGCGGCCGGGCGGTGGCGCAGGGAGGCCAGCAGCGCGGAGACGGCGCCGGTGAGATCGCCCAGCGCGGCCAGCGCCTCGGACTGCTGGTGGTGGAAGGCCGCCCGGTGGTAGTCCCCGATCGGGGCGTCACGGCCCGTCGAGCGCTCCAGCAGCCGTTCGGCGCGGCCCAGGTGGGCCAGGGCGGCCCGCCGGTCACCGCAGGCTGCCGCCGCGAGCGCCAGCTGGCCGGTGACGGACGCGGCCTGGACGGCGGGCAGCCGGGGGACCTCGCGGGCCGCCGCCTCGGCCAGTTCCCAGGCCTGCTCGCGGTGCCCCAGGGAGTGTGCCTGCACGCTCATGGCCCGGAGCACCGGCGCGTGGATCCCCAGGTCCCCCGCCTCCCGGCCCAGCCGCAGGGCCGCGCGGTAGTAGGCCTGGGCGGGGCCCTGCTCGTTGCCGTCGAAGCACAGGAACCCGGCGGTGTAGGCGAGGCGCGCGGCGCTGCCCAGCAGCCGGTGGCGTACGGCCGGTGAGGCGTCGGCGCGCAGCCAGGGGGCGACGGTGGCGGTGAGGTAGGCGGTCACGGCGGGGCGGACCTGGCCGCTGCCGAACATCATGTCGGCCTTGCGGAAGACGGGCAGCAGGGCCTCGGCCGCCGCGACGTGGTGGAGCCCGAGCCGGGTCCCGGACGGGCCCTGCGGGGCCGGGGCCGCCGCTTCCCCGTGGGGCCGCCAGGTGGCGCGGTAGACCGGTATCGCGCCGAACGGCCCCGCCGCGAGGGCCGCCTCCGCGAGCCCGCCGTCCCCCGGGGGGACGCGGGCGCCGGGGTCCACGGGTGCGGGGCCGGGCCCGCCGCCCGGCCGTGTCCGCCCGTGGGTCCGGGGCCGGGCGAGGCCGGTGTCGGCCGTGCTGATCCGGCGGCCGGTCCGCCGGCTCAGCGCCTCGGCGGCGAGGGCGACGACATGGGCCGGCGGGCGGCTGCCGGACAGCCAGTGGGAGACGGAGGTGCGGTCGTAGCGCAGGATGAGGCCGGTCTCGGCCGCGATGCCGTTCACGGCCCGGGCGAAGTCCTGCCCGCTCCAGCGGGCATCGGTGAGGAGGGTGCGCAGTCGTCCGTTGGGTGCGCGTTCGGCCATCTGAACCGCCCGGGTCGCCAGATCGTACAGGTGTCCATCGCTTCAACACGGCCCCACATTCAACAGGGTGGGGCAGGGGCGGACGTACCGGATGCGGCCGTCCTGCGCCTCACTGGGACCTGTGCACACCGTGCCACAGGGCCGCACCACCCGCCCCTGGCGTACGGGGGCACACGAGATCACGGCGGAGCAGAACCGGTTCAGCGGCTCGCTCCGGCAGGACGCCCGCGCACGACCAGCTGCCGAGGAGGAGGTGCGTACCGGTGAACCCGTACGCGACCGACCCGCAGGACCCCGAGGGAACGGCCCTGCCCGGCCGGGCCCGGACCGCCGTGGACCCCTTGCTGCGGGCCGCCGTCCGCACCCTGCCCGAGGGGGTGGGGGCCGTCTGCGCGGACCTCCTCGGCCGGGGGGACCGGCCCGGGCGGCCGGCCGGACCCGCCCTGGTGCTGGCGTCCGCGCGGGCCGTGGGCGGCCGGGAGGAGGACGCCCTCACGGCTGCGGCCTCCGTGGAACTCGTGTACGCCATGGGGCTGTTGTACGAGGACACCGGCGCCCGGGGCCCCTGCCCGCCCCCGGCGGCGGCCCGCGCGGGCGAGGCGCTGGCCGCGCTCGCGGTCCGCCTCGTCGCGGGCCGCTCCGCGGCGGTCTGCGCGCTCTGCGACTGCCTGGTCGAACGGTCCGGGGCGCCGGACGGAGCCGCCGCGCTCGCGGCGCTGTACGGCGCCGCCTGCGCTTTGGGCGGTGTGTACGGCGGCGCCCCGCCCCGGGTCACGGCCGCGCTGCTGGCCTTCGGCCGGGCCACCGCGCTCTCGGCGCCCCCGGCCCGGCCCGGCGGGGCGGCGCCGCACCTGAGATCGCTCCCGGCCACACCGCCCCTCCCGGTGGCCGATCCGGCGCTGGAGCACCTGGCCACGGCCGTTCCCGACCTGGCGGAGGCCGCCGACCTGCTGGCCCTGTACGCGCTGATCACCGGGCGGGATCCGACCGGACGGAATGCGATCGGACGGAATGTGACATTCCGCTGGCCATCCCCTGGAAGTGGCGCATAATCGTCGACACGCGGCGCGAAAGAACCCTCCTGCCGCGTTCGGTCACGCATGCAATGGGGGGCATCGTGATGATGGGGGACTCCCCGCCGCCCGGCGCGGCGGGCACGCTGACGACCACGTCCGCCGAACTGTCGATGCTGCTCACCGCCGTTCGCCGGGGACGGGTGCTCACCGTCACGGGCCGGTTCCGCGAACCCCGGAGCCTGCTCGTCCGGGACATCGCGCACCGGCTGTCGTCCAACTTCTGCGACGGAGCGGCCGTGGTCACCGTCGCCCGGGACGGCGGCTTACGGGAACTGGTGGCCGCGCTGGGCCGCGTACCCGGCATGCCCTTCCTGCCCTGCGGCACCGCGGAGGCCGCCGCCTCGTGGCTGGCGGAACGGGACATGCTGCTGGTCCTCGACGACAGCGACCGGCTGAGCCCCGCGGCGGTGTCCTGGCTGCGCGCCCTGCTCGCCGACGCGCCCGGACTGCGCATCCTGGCCGCGGGACGGTATCCGCTGGGTGTGGGCCAGGGCCGCGTCCACCGGCTCTGACGCCACGACTCCACCCCCACCGCCCGGATACGGGTCCGCCCCGGCCGGGCACGAGGCCGGCCGGGGCGGAACCGCTGTTGCCGAAGGCGTCAGCCGAGCAGCGCGATCGTCTTGTTCAGGGTCGCGGAGGGACGCATGACCGCGGCCGCCTTGGCCGGGTCGGGCTGGAAGTAGCCGCCGATGTCGGCCGGGGAGCCCTGGACGGCGATGAGCTCGCGGACGATGGTCTCCTCGGACTCCGCCAGGGTCTTGGCGACCGGCTCGAAGGCCGCGGCGAGCTTCGGGTCGTCGATCTGGCGGGACAGCTCCTGCGCCCAGTAGAGGGCGAGGTAGAAGTGGCTGCCGCGGTTGTCGATGCCGCCCAGCTTGCGGCTCGGCGACTTGTCCTCGTTGAGGAAGGTGCCGGTGGCGCGGTCCAGGGTGTCGGCCAGCACCTGGGCGCGGGCGTTGCCGGTGGTGGTCGCGAGGTGCTCGAAGGAGACGGCCAGCGCGAGGAACTCACCGAGCGAGTCCCAGCGCAGGTAGTTCTCCTTGACCAGCTGCTGCACGTGCTTGGGGGCGGAGCCGCCGGCGCCGGTCTCGAAGAGGCCGCCGCCGTTCATCAGCGGGACGACCGACAGCATCTTGGCGCTGGTGCCCAGCTCCAGGATGGGGAAGAGGTCGGTCAGGTAGTCGCGCAGGACGTTGCCGGTCACCGAGATGGTGTCCTCGCCACGACGGATGCGCTCCAGGGAGTAGGCGGTGGCCTTGACCGGGGAGAGGATCTCGATGGTGAGGCCGTCGGTGTCGTGGTCGGCCAGGTAGGTCTTGACCTTGGCGATCAGCTGCGCGTCGTGGGCGCGGCCCTCGTCCAGCCAGAAGACGGCCGGGACGCCGGTGGCGCGGGCGCGGGTGACGGCGAGCTTGACCCAGTCCTGGATCGGCGCGTCCTTGGTCTGGCAGGCGCGGAAGATGTCGCCGGCGGCGACCTCCTGCTCCAGGACCGTGGTGCCCGCGGCGTCGACGAGGCGGACGGTGCCCGCGGCGGCGATCTCGAAGGTCTTGTCGTGGCTGCCGTACTCCTCGGCCTTCTGGGCCATGAGGCCGACGTTCGGCACCGAGCCCATGGTGGCCGGGTCGTAGGCGCCGTGCGCGCGGCAGTCGTCGACGACGGCCTGGTAGACGCCCGCGTAGCTGCTGTCCGGGAGGACGGCCAGGGTGTCGGCCTCCTTGCCGTCCGGGCCCCACATGTGGCCGGAGGTGCGGATCATGGCCGGCATCGAGGCGTCGACGATGACGTCGGACGGCACGTGCAGGTTGGTGATGCCCTTGTCGGAGTCGACCATCGCGAGGGCCGGGCCCTCGGCGATCTCGGCGTCGAAGGAGGCCTTGATCGCGTCGCCGTCGGGCAGCGCGCCCAGGCCGTTCAGGATGGAGCCGAGGCCGTCGTTCGGGGACAGGCCGGCGGCGGCGAGGGTCTCGCCGTAGCGCGCGAAGGTCTTCGGGAAGAAGGCGCGGACCACGTGGCCGAAGACGATCGGGTCGGAGACCTTCATCATCGTGGCCTTGAGGTGCACGGAGAACAGGACGTTCTCGGCCTTGGCCCGCTCGATCTGGTCGTTCAGGAAGGTGCGCAGGGAGTCGACGCGCATGACGGAGGCGTCCACGACCTCACCGGCGAGCACCGGTACGGAGTCGCGCAGCACGGTGGTGGTGCCGTCGGCGGCGACGTGCTCGATGCGGAGCGTGCCGTCCTCGGCGATCACGGTGGACTTCTCGGTGGAGCGGAAGTCGTTCGCGCCCATGGTGGCGACGTTCGTCTTCGACTCGGAGGTCCAGGCGCCCATGCGGTGCGGGTGGGTCTGGGCGTACTTCTTGACCGAGGCGGGGGCGCGGCGGTCGGAGTTGCCCTCGCGCAGGACCGGGTTGACGGCGCTGCCCTTGACCTTGTCGTAGCGGGCGCGGACCTCGCGCTCCTCGTCGGTCTTCGGGTCGTCCGGGTAGTCCGGCAGGGCGTAGCCCTGGGCCTGGAGCTCGGCGACCGCGGCCTTCAGCTGCGGGATCGAAGCCGAGATGTTCGGCAGCTTGATGATGTTCGCCTCGGGCGTCTTCGCCAGCTCGCCGAGCTCGGCGAGGGCGTCGGCGATCCGCTGGCTCTCCTCCAGGTGCTCGGGGAAGCTGGCGATGATCCGACCGGCCAGGGAGATGTCACGGGTCTCGACATTCACACCGGCCGTCGACGCGTACGCCTGGATCACAGGCAGGAACGAATACGTCGCGAGGGCCGGGGCCTCGTCAGTGTGCGTGTAGATGATGGTCGAGTCAGTCACCGGATGCTCCGCTCCACAGTCTGCGTCTCTCGTCTGCAACATTGCTCGACATCAAGATATCTCGTGATCGGGCCGGTCTGGACAGCCCCCTGCCGCAAGCCGGACGAGACGCGCGTCACCCGGGCGCGCGAAAGGCGCCGCCCCCCGCCGTGAACGGCGGGGGGCGGCGCCGCTGTGGCGGGGCTCAGGCCCGGGCCGCCTTGGGGTCCGCCCCGTACGCGTTGGCGCCGCGGTGGCCCTCGGTCGCCATCAGGATGATCATCCAGATCCAGCCGACGAGCGGGATGAGGCTCACCAGGTACCACCATCCCGTCTTGCCGGTGTCGTGCAGGCGGCGCACGGACAGGCCGAGGGACGGCAGGAAGACGGCGAGGGTGTAGATCCAGGTGAGGACCGGGTAGCTGCCGAGCGCGTAGTCGATCACCGTCAGGACGATGGCGATGGGGATGTTCCACAGGACGAACATCCAGTACTCCTGGCGGCGGGCGCGGCCGTCGAAGTCCGCGTACCGCCTGATGACGTCGGTGTAGTAGTTCACGAGCCCCCCTGAGAACGGAACCTGCGGCCCTCCCGCCGGAACGGCCGGACCGGGCTTATGCCCTCTTTACGGCGCCTTCAAGCCAGCGGGCGCCGAGGGGACTTGGGGATGACGGAAGTCTTACGGCAGGGCGTGGCGGCCCCCGCCGGGCCCCCGCGGTCCGTAGCGTCCTCGGCATGCGCGTACTCGTCACCGGAGGAGCCGGGTTCATCGGCTCGCACATCGTCACCGCACTGCGCCGGCACGGCCACGACCCCGTGGTGCTGGACGCCCTGCTCCCCGCCGCCCACGCGGTCCCGCCGCCGCTGCCGGACACCGGCTTCCTGCGGGGGGACGTACGGGACCCCGACACGGTACGGACCGCCCTGCGCGGGGTGGACGCCGTGTGCCACCAGGCGGCGATGGTCGGCCTCGGCAAGGACTTCGCCGACGCGCCGCAGTACGTCGGCGTCAACGATCTCGGCACCGCGGTGCTGCTCGCCGCGATGGCGGAGGCGGGCGTACGCGGGCTCGTGCTGGCCGGCTCCATGGTGGTGTACGGGGAGGGGCGCTACGCCTGCCCGCGCCACGGGACCGTCCGGCCCGGGCCGCGCCGCCGGGCCGATCTGGAGGCGGGCCGCTTCGAGCCGCTGTGCCCGGCCTGCGGGGCGGAGCTCACCCCCGGCCTGGTCGGCGAGGACGCCCCGGCCGACCCACGGAACGTGTACGCCACCACGAAGCTGGCGCAGGAGCACCTGGCGGCCGCGTGGGCCCGGTGCGCGGACGGCCGGGCGGTGTCGCTGCGCTACCACAACGTGTACGGGCCGGGGATGCCCCGCGACACCCCCTACGCGGGGGTGGCCTCCTTCTTCCGCTCCGCGCTGGCCCGGGGCGAGGCACCGCGGGTCTTCGAGGACGGCGCGCAGCGGCGGGACTTCGTCCACGTCCGGGACGTCGCGGAGGCCAACGTGGCCGCCCTGGAGGCCCTCGGCGGCCTCGCGCCGGGCGGCTGCACCCCGTACAACACGGGCAGCGGCGAGCCCCGCACGATCGGCGACATGGCCACCGCCCTCGCCACCGCGCACGGCGGCCCCGCCCCGGTGGTCACGGGCGAGTACCGGCTCGGCGACGTCCGCCACATCACAGCCGACTCCGCCCGCCTGCGCCGGGACCTGGGCTGGCTCCCGCGCATCCCGTTCGCCGAGGGCATGGCGGAGCTGGCCGCCGCCCCCCAGCGCCCTACGGCCGCCACGGCGGCCGTCTGAGGGCTCCGGAGCGGCGTGCCCGGCAGGGCTCACCGGTCTGCCCCCGCGGCCCGGGTGGGCCGTCGGCCGGCGTGCCAGGTTGGGCCGGATCGATCCGACCCCCTTCCGAAGGAGCGCGCGTGGCCTCGACGCGGGACGCAGACCGGAAAGCCGACGGCGCGGAACGCGCGCCCGTACGCACCGCGCCCCCGCCCCCCGCCACGGCGGCGGGCCGGGTCAGGACGCCCCGGCGCCCAGCGGCAGGGTGACCTCGAAGCGGCAGCCGCCCGGGACGTTGTGGACGGCGGTGCGGCCGGCGTGGGCCTCCACGATGCCGCGTACTATCGCCAGCCCGAGCCCGGCTCCGGCCCCCGCCGGTGCCCCCGCCCCCGCGGGGGGCACCGGCGTGCGGGCCGCCGCACCCCGCCACCCCGTGTCGAACACCCGGGGCAGGTCCTCCGCCGGGATCCCGCCGCAGCCGTCCGTCACCGACAGCACGACCACCCCGTCCCGCGTCCCGGCATCGGCCGCGATGGCCACCGTCCCGTCGGCCGGCGTATGCCGGATGGCGTTGACCAGCAGGTTCGCCAGGACCCGGGTCATCTCCTTGGCGTCGACCTCCACCGGCACCCGCTCCACCGCCTCCCCCACCAGCCGCACCCCGTGCTCCCGCGCCAGCGGGTCGACCCCGGACAGGGCCTCCGCGACGAGGTCGTACAGGGACATCCGGCTCGGGCTGAGCGCCAGCGCCCCCGCGTGGATCCGGGACAGTTCGAACAGGTCCCCGACCATCGTGTTGAGCCGCTCCACCTCGGTGCGGATCTGCCGGTGGTAGCGGGCCGGGTCGGCGGCCATGCCGTCCTCCAGCGCCTCCGACATCGCTCGCAGCCCTGCCAGCGGGGTCCGCAGATCGTGCGAGATCCAGGCGACCAGCTCCCGCCGCGAGGCCTCCAGCGCGCGTTCCCGCTCCCGGGAGGCGGCCAGCCGGTCGCTGGTCGCGGCCAGTTCGCGGGTCAGCGCGTCCAGTTCGGCGGTGGTCTGCCCCGGCGGCGCCGCGAAGCTGCCGCCGTCGCCGAACTCCCGCGCGGCCCGGGACAGTTCCCGGCTCCGGGCGACCACCCACCGGCCCAGCAGCAGCGCGGTGGCCAGGGAGACCACCGCCGCCATCGCCACGACGAGGGTGACCACCCCCAGGTCGTGCGGGGACAGGAACATCGCCTGGGCCACGGCCAGGGTCCCGGCCAGCATCGCCGTGACGGTGACCCCGGCGATCACCGTCAGGGACACCATCACCGACCGGCGCCGCACCAGCCGCAGCACGACCGCCCCCACGACCCCGGCGCACGCGGCCCCGCCGAGCGCGAACAGCGCGATGAGCAGCACGGCCTTCACGCCGCCACCTCCCCGCCGGGCTCGAAGCGGTAGCCGACGCCCCACACCGTACGGATCAGCAGCGGCCGGCCCGGGTCGTCCTCGATCTTCGCGCGCAGTCTCCGTACGTGCACCGTCACCGTCGAGAGGTCCCCGAAGTCCCAGCCCCACACCTCCCGCATCAGCTCCTCCCGCCCGTGCGCCCGGCCCGGATGCCGCAGGAAGTGCGCCAGGAGGTCGAACTCCCGCAAGGTGAGGGCCAGTTCCGCCCCGTCGCGGCTGGCCCGGTGCGTCGCGGGATCGAGCGCGAGCCCGCCACCGGTCAGCACCCGGGGCACCGGGACACCGGCGCCGGCGCCCGCGCCCGGACCGGCCGCGCGGCTGCGCCGCAGGACGGAGGTGACCCGCAGGACCAGTTCGCGCGGGCTGAACGGCTTGGTGACGTAGTCGTCCGCTCCGACCTCCAAACCCGTGATCCGGTCGTCCTCGTCCCCGCGCGCGGTCAGCATGATCACCGGTACGGGTCCGGCCGCGCGGAGCCGTCGGCACACCTCCAGGCCGTCGATCCCGGGGAGCATCAGGTCCAGGACCACCAGGTCCGGGCGGACCCGGGCGGCGGCGTCGAGCGCGGTGGGACCGTCGGCCGCCTCCTCGACCGCGAACCCGGCGCGGCGCAGGTAGCCCGCGACGACCTCCAGGACGGTGGGGTCGTCGTCGACGACGAGGATCCGCGCGGGCGCCGTCTCGTGTGCGGGCGCCGTCTCGTGCGTGGGCGCTGTCTCGTGCGTGGGCGCCGTCTCGTGCGCGGGCGCCTGCGCGGGTGCCGCGTCCCGCTCGGGTGCCTGTGCGGGTGCCGTGTCCCGCGCGGCCGCCGGTTCCATGCTGTTCATGCCGCCCAGCCTCCCATCCGCCGGCCGCCGCCGGACCCCGGCCCTGGGCCGCCAGGGGTGACGTCCGCGTTTCGTAAGGAGTGTGGGCCCCCGTTCGGAGCCCGGGATTCCTACGGTGAACCCGTGACCGTGACCGTGAGTGTTGATGTCGTCCTGCCCTGTCTGAACGAGGCCGGCGCCCTGCCCTGGGTGCTCGCCCGCATCCCGGCCGGCTGGCGGGCCGTGGTGGTGGACAACGGGTCCACCGACGGCTCGGCGGAGATCGCCCGGGCCCTCGGCGCCACCGTGGTGACCGAGTCCCGGCGCGGGTTCGGCGCCGCCTGCCACGCCGGGCTGCTGGCCGCCGAGGCGGAGGTGGTCTGCTTCTGCGACTGCGACGCCTCGCTGGACCCGGGGCTGCTGGTCCCCTTCGTGGCGGCCGTCGCCGCCGGCGAGGCCGACCTGGTCCTCGGCCGGCGCCGGCTCCGCGGTCTGCGCGGCTGGCCCCTGCACGCCCGGGTCGGGAACCTGGTGCTGGCCCGGCTGCTGCGGCGCCGGACCGGGCTGCGGCTGCGCGACCTCGGCCCGCTGCGCGCCGCCCGCCGTACCGGCCTGCTGGGGCTGGAGCTGACCGACCGGCGCTCCGGCTATCCCTTGCAAATGGTGGTACGGGCCGCCGACGCGGGCTGGCGGGTACGGGAGGCGGACGTGCCGTACCTGCCGCGTACGGGGAAGTCGAAGGTGACCGGCACCTGGCGGGGCACCTGGCAGGCAGTCCGCGACATGAGCCGGGTGCTGGCCGAGCCGGCACCCGCTGGAGCCGGCACCCCCGACCGCGCCGCCGCCGGGGGTGCCCGATGACGGACACGACCCTCCTCGTGATCGCGAAGGAGCCCCTGCCGGGCCGGGTCAAGACCCGGCTCACCCCCGCGTTCACCCCGGCCGAGGCGGCCGCGCTCGCGGAGGCCGCGCTGACCGACACCCTGGCCGCCGTCGCCGCGGCCCCCGCCGCCGGGCGGGTCCTCGTACTCGACGGACGGCCCGGACCCTGGCTGCCCCCCGGCTTCGAGGTGCTCCCGCAGTCGGCCGGGCCGCTGGACGAGCGCCTCGCGGCGGCCTTCGCGGCCTGCTCGGGGCCCGCGCTGCTGATCGGGATGGACACCCCGCAGGTGACCCCGGCGCTGCTGACCGTCGACTGGGACGGGTACGACGCCTGGTTCGGGCCCGCCGTGGACGGGGGCTTCTGGGCGCTGGGCCTCGCCGAGCCGGATCCGGCGCTGCTGCGCGGGGTCCCGATGTCGCTCCCGGAGACGGGCGCCGTCCAGGAGGAGCGGCTGCGCGCGGCCGGGCTGCGGACCGGCCGGCTGCCGGTGCTGCGGGACGTGGACACCGCCGAGGACGCCCGGCTGGTGGCGGCCGAAGCCCCCGACGGGGCGTTCGCGGCCCGGCTGGCGGCCCTGGCCGCGACGGCCCCCGGGGCCCGGCGGTGACCGCCGCGCCGGCCTGGACGGCCGACCCGTACGCCCTGGCCCTGCGCAACGGCCGGGGCCCGCTGTTCCTGCGCCGCGGCGACGGCTGGCTGCTCCCGCTGGACGTGGAGCGCTGGTGCGAGGCCCCCGACCACGCCGACCTGACGGTGCTGGCCCGCTGCCGGGGCACCGTCCTCGACATCGGCTGCGGCCCCGGGCGGCTGGTGGCGGCGCTGGCCGCGCGCGGCCACCGGGCACTCGGCATCGACGTGAGCCCCGAGGCGGTGGCCCGGACGGCCCGCGCCGGCGGCATCGCCCTGCACCGCTCGGTCTTCGATCCCCTGCCGGGCGAGGGGCGTTGGGACACGGCCCTGCTGATCGACGGCAACCTCGGCATCGGCGGCGATCCGGCGGCCCTGCTCGCCAGGATGGCCGAGGTGCTCGCCGCGACGGGGACGCTGGTGGTGGAGTGCGAGGCCGTCGATGTGGACGAGCGCTGCGAGGTCCGGGTCGCCGACGGCCGCGGCGCCCTCGGCACCCCCTTCCGCTGGGCCCGCGCGGGCGTCGCGGCCCTGACCCTCCACGCGGAGGCGACGGGCTGGACGCGGACGCGGCAATGGACGGCCACCGGCCGGGCGTTCGTGGAACTGCGCCGCGCGCCGTAGGCGTCGCCCGCAGGAAGCGGGAGGCGCGGTCGGGTATCGGAACGGGAGTGGCCCAGCGGGGGCCGGACGCGGGCAACAGCCCCGCGTCCGGCCCCCGTTCGGCGTCTCACCCGTGCGAACGGCTCCGGCGCGCGCGGCGGCGTACCAGGACGGCGAACACGGTGACGGCCGCCACCGCGGCGAGGACGAGGGGCAGGTTCCGCCCGTACGGCAGCGGCAGCACCGACGGGTTGGCCCGGCCCCCCGGCCGCAGCAGCGCGGGCAGCGTGACCAGTACCAGCGCGCCCCCGGTGATCAGTGCTCCGCGTACCGCCCCCCGCGCGGGGAGCGCCGCGACCAGCAGCCCGGCGCCCAGCACGAGCGGGGAGATGACCCCGTCGTGCAGGACGAGCGCGCCGCCGAGCCAGACGAGCACGTCCAGCGGATCGGACAGTGCGGCCACCAGCCGGACTCCGGCCGCGAGCAGCAGCAGCCCGAGCGCGCCCACGGCGTACCTGAGGGGTTTCACAGCACCTCCAGCAGGGTGACCCACTTGGTCTGGAGCACGCCGGGCCGGTTCGGCGCGATGATCCTGGCCGGGTAGCCGTGGTCGGGGGACAGTTCCCGCCCGTTCAGTTCCAGCGCGAGGAGGGTGAGGGGGTCCTCGGCGTAGGCGCGGCTCATCTCCATGACCCGGTAGGCGCCGCCGGTCTCCAGCGAGGTGACGCGCAGCCCGGCGCCCGGCGGGGCGCCCGCCCGCGCGAGCAGGTCGCGGATCGGCACCCCGCTCCAGGTGGCGTCCACGCTCCAGCCCTCGACGCAGGCGATCGGCAGCCGGGCCCGGGTCTGCGGCAGGGCGCGCAGTTGCGGGAGCGTCAGCGCGTACGGGGCCGGTCCGCGCACCTCCAGCCGCCAGTGCGGCTGCGGCCCGGGCCGGATCCCGGCCGCCGCGGCCGTCTTGTTGACGGGCAGGCCCTGCGGACCGTGGCCGGGGTGGCGGGGGCCGAGCAGGTCGAGGGCGGCGAGCGGGGTGAAGGACTGCCCGACGGTGGTCAGGGTGACCGTGCCGACGGCGGCGGCCGTGCCGAGCAGCAGGGAACGGCGGTCGGGGCCGTCCTCGGCGGGCAGTTCCAGGGTGCCCACCGAGCGGGCGGTCCAATGCGCCCTGATCTGCGGGGCCTTGACGGCGACGTGCAGCAGGACCGACCCGGCCGCCACCCAGGCCAGCGCGAAGTGGGTCTCGACGAAGCCGAACGGCCACGGGTACCACTGGACGGTGTTGAGGAGTCCGGTGAAGACCTCCAGGACGGCGGACGCCACCAGCGCGGCCACCGACAGCCGTTCCAGGGCGTGCCGTACGCCGCGCACCGGCGGCCAGGCGAAGAGCGCGGGGTAGACGGTCCACAGCTTGACCGGCAGCAGCACGACCGCGGCGAGCCCGGAGGCGATGTGCAGGCCCTGGCTGAGCCGGTAGCCCTGGACGGGCCGGCTGGGCAGGGACGGGGCGGCCCAGCCGGGCGGGTGCTGGAGGTAGTGGCTGATCAGACCGGTCACGAAGCACACGGCGAAGGCCAGGCCGAGCCACCGCCCGACGGCGGTGGCGGTCCGCGCGTCGTGCAGCCGCCCCGCGAACCGGGGAAGCGGGAACGGCGGCCGGCGCACGGCGGCTTTCGGGGTGTCGTCGGCGGAGGGCGGGGCTTCGGGAGTCATGCTCCCCATCACAGCGCTCCGGGGGGCCGTGCGGGCCCCTGGGACACCTTACGAAACGCGGACGTCGGGCCGGTTCTGCGGCCCGGCGGCGGCCCGCGCTGCCAGGCTGGCCTCCATGAACCGCCCCCGCCTCCGCACCACCCCCCGGACACCGACCGTCGCCACCGGGCTGTTGCTCGCCGCCCTGGCCGCCGCGCTCGTGGCCGCCGTCCGCTACGACGGCTACTTCACCGACCCGGCCGGGGTCCTCACCCGGTACGCCGTCGTCTGGGCCCTGTTCGCCGCGGCCGTCTGGTCGCTGCGCCGGGTGCCGGCCCGCCGCGTGGTGCCCCTGGTGCTGGCCGGGGCGCTGGCGATGGCCGGGGCGGGGCTGGCCGGGCCGCCGACGACCAGTACGGACTCCTTCCGTTACGCCTGGGACGGCCGGGTGCAGGCCGCCGGGATCTCCCCGTACGACCACGCCCCGGCGGATCCGGCGCTCGTGCCGCTGCGCGACCCCTGGCTGTTCCCGTCCGGCCGGGCCGACTGCGCCCGGCCCGACCTGGCCCCGCTCGGGCCGGAGGTCTGCACCCGCATCAACCGGCCCGCCGTGCACACCATCTACCCGCCCGTCGCCGAGGGCTACTTCGCCCTCGTGCACTTCCTCTCCCCGGCCGGGGTCCGCCACAAGGCGCTCCAGGTGGGCGGGGCCCTGACCGCGCTCGCCGTGACCGGGGCGCTGCTGCTGGTGCTGCGGCGCCGGCGCGCGGATCCCCGTATGGCCGCGCTGTGGGCGTGGTGTCCGGCCGTGACGGTGGAGGCGGTGAACAACGCGCACGTGGACGGGCTCGCCGTGCTGCTGTCGGTGGCCGCGCTGGGGGTGGTGGTACGCCGACGGGCCGCGGGCGGCGCGCTGTTCGGGCTGGCGGTCGCGGCGAAGCTGCTGCCCGCGGTGCTGCTGCCGGGTGCGCTGGCCGGCGTACGGCGGTGGCGGGACGCGGCGGCGCTGCTGCTGCCCGCGGCGGCGGTGGTGGGGCTGACGTACCTGCCGTACGTGCTGGCGTCCCGCTCGTCGGTCTTCGGCTATCTGGGCGGCTACGCCCAGGAGGAGGGGTACGGGGATCCCGGCGCGGGCGGCCGGTACGCGCTGCTGCGGCTGGTGCTGCCGGACTCCTGGGCGGTTCCGGCGGTGGTGGCCGGGATGCTCGCGGTGGTGGTGTTCGTGTGGCGGCGCGGGGATCCGGAGCGGCCGTGGAGCGGGGCGCTGCTGGTGACGGGTACGGCGTTCCTGCTGATGACGCCGGGGTACTCCTGGTACGCGCTGCTGCTGGTCGCGCTGGTGGCGCTGGACGGCCGGGCCGAGTGGCTGGGGACGGCCGTGGCGGGCGCGGCGGTGTACCTGGGCTGGCGGACGCTGGGCGGGTGGACCGTGGAGGTGGCGTACGCCCTCGCGGGCGCGGCGGTGCTCGCCGGGTGGGCGGCGCGCCGCCGCGCCGGGGCCCGGGCCCGGGACGGCGAGCGGGCCCGTCCCGGGCGGGTGGCGGCGCCGGGTCAGCCGATGTGGAAGGAGTCTCCGTAGACCTTCCAGTCGAGCGGGGTGTTGAGGTTCAGGTTGCCCTTCTTGAGGAAGACGCGCTGGGCGGTGTCGACGCGGCTGGTGTCGCTGTGGGCCTCCTCCTGCTTCATCGCCCAGACGCGGGCGTCGAGGAAGGCGTTCAGCCAGGTGGTCTCGTTGCCGCCCTGGGCCGGGGGCTTGGCCTTGGTCAGGGCGCGCTTGCGAATGTTGCGGAAGCTGGTGGAGTCGCTGCCGTCGCCGTGCATGACGATGGCGTCGTAGTACATGAACTGGCCGAGGGTGCCGACGCCGTCGCTCTTGCCCTGCTTGACGGCGGGGTCGAAGTAGACCCGGTCGCGCTCGTGGTCCTGGGCCTTCTTGAACTCGCCGTCGGCGGCGGCCTTGGCCCAGTCCTTGGTGAAGTTCGGGTCCAGGCCGGAGTGCGAGTCGCTGCCGTCGACCTTGCGCAGGGCGGGCAGGTACTTGGCGAGCACGTTGCCGGGCTTGACCTGCGTGTAGTACTCGACGAGGTCGAGCATGTCTCCGGTGCCGGAACAGAAGCCGATGATTCCGGCGGTGTAGCCGCGCCCGTCGCGTATGTCCTCGATGTACTTGTACTGGGCCTTCCAGTCCAGCGAGGAGTTCTCCGCGCTGGAGACGATCTGCATGGCGATGTCCTTCTTCGCCGGGTCGTCGAGTCCGGTCGCCGCGGCCACGGCGGGGGCGGCGGCCGGGGCCGGGGCGGTGGCCGGGGCGGCGGTGGCGTGGGCCGCGACCGGGGCGGCGAGGAGGGCGGCGCCGAGCAGCGCGCCGATCGTCAGCGTCTTGCGGTGGGGAGTGAACACAGGGCCTCCGTACGGTGGTTGAGCCTGTCCCTACTTCGTTAGGAAACTTTCCTACTAGAAGGCGATGGTTGGCAACACCCCGGCGGGAAGAACTCCGGAACAGACCAATCCGCAGGGGGCACCGGCTCCGAACCCCTCCCTGACCGACGCCGCCACCGTCCCGGAGGACCGCCATGACCCGTACGCGACGCCGTCCCGCAGGCCAGGGGCGTAGGGGTCCCGCGTGAGGCGGCCGGCGGAGCGGCCCGAGGGGAGGGCGGTCCCCTTCGGTGTGCCGCCGCACCGGACCGCCCCCGACCTGCCGGCCGTCATGGAGCGGGTCGCGCGCGGCGACCAGGACGCCTTCGCGGCGCTCTACGACGTGATCGCCGGGCCCGTGCACGGGATCGTGGTCAGGGTGCTGCGCGACCGCGCCCAGTCCGAGGAGGTGACCCAGGAGGTGCTGATCGAGGTGTGGCGGCAGGCCCCGCGCTACCGCTCCGACAAGGGCAGCGTCATGACCTGGGTGCTGACCATCGCGCACCGCCGGGCGGTGGACCGGGTCCGCTCGGCGCAGGCCGCGACGGCCCGCGAACAGGACTCGGCGGCGCGGCAGCACGCGCGCCCGTACGACGAGGTCAGCGAACAGGTGGAGATCCGGCTGGAGGGCGAACAGGTACGGCGCTGCGTGCGCGGCCTGACCGAACTCCAGCGCCAGGCGGTCGACTTGGCGTACTACGGCGGGCTCACCTACCGGGAGGTCGCCGAGACCCTCGGCACACCGCTGCCCACGGTCAAGACACGGCTGCGCGACGGGCTGATCCGGCTGCGCGACTGCATGGGGGTCACGGCATGAGCGTCCGCACCACCGCAACCGACACCGGCCCGCTGCACGCCCTGGCCGGCGCCTACGCCCTGGACGCGCTGGACCGGGCCGAACGGGACGCCTTCGAGCGGCACCTGGACCGCTGCCCGACCTGCGCCGACGACGTACGGGAGTTCACCGCGACGGCGGCCCGGCTCGGCGCCTCCGTCGCCCTGCCCGCCCCGCCCGGCACGCGGGCGGCGGTCCTGGAGCGGATCGACGGGATCCGGCAACTGCCCCCACGGCGGCGGAGCACCGTCTCCGCGCGCCGGCGCGCCCTGCCGATGGCGCTCGCGGCCTGCCTGACCGGCGTACTGGCCCTGGGCGGCACCGCCTTGTGGGAACACGAGCGCGCCGGGCGGGCGGCCGGGGCCCTGGACGGCCTGTCGGCGGTCCTGGCCGCCTCGGACGCCCGTACGGTGACCGGCCGGTCGGCGTCCGGCGCGGCGGCGAAGGTGGTGGTGTCCCCCTCCCGGAACCGGGCGGCGTTCCTCGGCTCCGGCCTGCCACCGGCCCCGGCGGGGCGCACGTACCAGCTCTGGTTCGCGGACGGCGCCACGATGCGACCGGCGGGCCTGGTCGCGGGCGACGGCGCGACCGTCCTCTCCGCCCCCCTCGGCCGCGCCACGGCGGTCGGCCTCACGATGGAACCCTCAGGCGGCTCCCCCCACCCGACCACCACTCCCCTGATCCTGCTGCCACTCCCCCACTGACAACGGCGCCCGCCATCCGCCGAGGGGGCGGCCGGAGCATCGACCAGGGCGCGGCGGTCCGTGGCGTGGACCCGTGCTCAGGCGGCCTCCTCGGCCCCCGCCGGCAGGTTCAGTTGCCAGGAGACGCCGAAGCGGTCGTTGACCCAGCCGAAGCGGGGGCTGAAGCCGTACGAGTCCAGGGGCATCAGCTCCTCGCCCCCGTCGGACAGGGCCCCGTACAGCCGGTCGATCTCCTCGGCGGACCCGCACTCCACGAACAGCGAGACCGCCGGGGTGAAGCCGAAGGCGTGCTGGACGTAGCTGTCGATGCAGATGATCCGCTGGCCGGCGAGCGAGAAGGTGGCCTTCTCCACCGTGCCCTCCACGCCGGGGCCCTCGGGGCCGTAGCGGGTGACGGCGATGACCTCGGAGTCCTCGAACAGGGAGGTGTACAGGGTCAGCGCCTCCTCCGCCCTGCCCTCGAACATCAGGAACGGGGTGATCTTGGGGTGTGCCGGCGAGGCCATCTCGACCGCCTTCCGCGTACTGCCGCGGCCCTTCGGGCCCTTCGCCCCCGAGGCTAGGGCACACCTGCGCCGACGGCCCCGGGGACGCACGGGCGGACGCTCAGAGCCAGCCGTTGCGCCGGAAGCCGCGGTGGATGACGAAGCAGGCGACCGCCATGACGCAGACGACCAGCGGGTATCCGTACGTCCAGTGCAGCTCGGGCATGTTGTCGAAGTTCATGCCGTAGACGCCGCAGACCATGGTCGGGACGGCGACGATCGCCGCCCAGGCCGTGATCTTGCGCATGTCCTCGTTCTGGGCGACCGTCACCTGCGCGAGGTGCGCCTGGAGGACCGAGTCGAGCAGGCTGTCATACGCGCCGATCTGCTCGGTCGCACGCGTCAGGTGGTCGTGGACGTCGCGGAAGTACGCCCGCACGTCGGCCGGGATGACCGCTATCGGCTGCGTGGCGAGGTGTTCGAGCGGCCGGCTCAGCGGGGCCACGGCCCGCCGCAGTTCGAGCAGCTCGCGCTTGAGCTGGTAGATCCGGCCCGCGTCGCCCCGGCCGCCGTCCTCGCTGAACACGGCCGTCTCGACGTCGTCCATGTCGCTCTGGACGGCGTCCGTGACGGCGACGTAGTCGTCCACGACGTGGTCGGCGATGGCGTGCAGCACCGCCGCCGGCCCCTTGGCCAGCTGCTCCGGCTGCGCCTCCAGGGCCTCGCGGACGGGGCCGAGGGTGCCGCGGCCGCCGTGCCGGATGGTGAGGACGAAGTCCTCGCCGATGAAGGCCATCAGCTCGCCGGTCTCGACGACCTCGCTGGTCGCCGTCAGCTCCTCGTGCTCGACGTAGCGGACCGTCTTGAAGACGGCGAAGAGGGTGTCGTCGTAGCGCTCCACCTTGGGCCGCTGGTGGGCGTGCACGGCGTCCTCGACGGCCAGCGGGTGCAGGCCGAACAGCTCGGCGAGCCCGGCGAGCTCCTCCTGCGAGGGCTCGTGCAGGCCGACCCAGACGAAGCCGTCGCCGCTCTTGCGGACCCGGCGCAGCGCCTCCTCGACCTCGGCGCAGTCCTCCTGGCGGACGCCGTCGCGGTAGACGAGGCAGTTGACGACGGCGCTGCCGAGCGGGGAGCGGGCCGGGTGGCTGAGGTCGACGGCCCTGCGGTAGCCGCGTCGTACGGCCCGGCGCAGGTTGCTGAACATGGACAAGGACGTACTCCCCTTCGGCGGATCAGCGGCCAGTCTGCCACCGCCCGCCCCGCGCGGTGAGCCCGCTACACCGGCCGCAGCGCCTCGCGCGCGCTCTGCGCCACCACCCCCGCGACCAGGGCCAGCGCGGGCGAGTAGAGCTTCCACTGCTGCCAGTACAGCGGTACGTCCAGCGGGCGGCGCGGCGCCAGCGCCAGCAGCGCCCCCGTCGCGATCAGCGGCTCGGCCTGCGGCTGCGGCACCAGGCCCCAGCCGAGTCCGGCGGCCACCGCGTCGCGGAAGCCCTCCGAGGTCGGCACCTGGTGGCGGGCCGGGGAGGCGCCCGCGGCGCCCCCGGTGAGGCCCCGGACGTAGCCGTCCTGGAGGACGTCGCGCCGGTCGAAGACGATCAGCGGCGCCTCGGGCAGGTCCTCCTCCAGAGTGCCCGTCAGATGGCGGGCGGCGAAGGCGGGGCTGGCCACGAGCAGGTAGCGGGCCAGACCCAGCGCGCGCACGGTGCAGCCCGCGACGGGGTCGGGCGAGGAGGTGACGGCCGCCATCACCCGGCCCTCGCGCAGCAGGGCCGTGGTGTGGCTCTCGTCCTCCCGGTACAGCTCGAAGCAGACGGGCGGGTCCTGCGGGACCCGGGTCAGCGCGGGCAGGAACCAGGTGGCCAGCGAGTCCGCGTTGACGGCGATCGGCAGGCGTACGGGGACCGGCTCGTCGGCGGCGCCCAGGCCCAGCTCGGTGCGCGCGTCCCGCTCCAGCCGGGCCAGCTGGCGGGCGAAGCGGATCACCACCTCCCCGGACTCGGTCGGCCGGACGGGCTTGGTCCGCATCAGCAGCACCCGTCCGGTGCGCTGCTCCAGGGCCTTGACGCGCTGGCTGACGGCGGAGGGCGTCACGTGCAGGACCGCGGCGGCGGCGTCGAAGGTGCCCTCGTCGACGACCGCGAGCAGGGTCCGCACCTGGTCCAGGGGAAGTTCGTCCATCACGGACGCTAAGGCTACGTAAAAATCTTTAGCTGTACTGATACGCCACGCGCTGCCTACCGTCGGACCATGAACAACGGCATCACCACAGCGGCCCTGGCGGGCTTCGGCACCGGCCTCTCCCTCATCGTCGCGATCGGCGCGCAGAACGCCTTCGTCCTGCGGCAGGGGGCGCGTCGGCACGCCGTGCTCGCCGTGGTCGCCATCTGCGCCCTGTCCGACGCGGTCCTCATCACCCTCGGCGTGGCCGGGGTCGGCGCCTTCGTCACCGCCTGGCCGGCCGCGCTGACGGCCGTCGCCGTCGCGGGCGGGCTCTTCCTCGTCTCGTACGGGGTCCTCGCGGCGCGCCGGGTGCTGCGGCCCGACCCGGCGGCGGCCCTGACCCCCGGCGGCGCCCCGGCCGGATCCGTCCGGACGGCCGTACTGACCTGCCTGGCCATGACCTGGCTCAACCCGCACGTGTACCTGGACACCGTCCTGCTGGTCGGCTCGCTCGCCGCCGACCGGGGCGACCTGCGGTGGGCCTTCGGCATCGGGGCGGCCCTGGCGAGCCTGATCTGGTTCGGCACCCTCGGCTACGGCGCCCGCCTCCTGAGCGGCCTGCTGGCCCGCCCGAAGGCCTGGCGCGTCCTGGACGGCCTGGTGGCCGCCACGATGATCACCATGGGCGGCCTCCTCCTGACCCGCGCCTGACGGGGGGGGCCGGGAGGCCCCGGGGACCGGGGCGGGGGACCCTCCCACGGCCTGGGGGCGGGGCCCGGGGTACCGGGGGGCCCGGTACCCCGGGGGGCGGGACGGGCGCGGCCGAAGGCCGGCGGGCCGGGGCGGAAGAACCCGATACCCCCCAGGACGGGGGTCTGGGGGGCGGGGCGGGGGCCGAAGGCCGGGGGACTCGGCCTTCGGCCCCCGGGACTTCGTGCACCCCCGCGCCCGGGCCGGCATCCGACCCCGCCCGGCTGGCCGTCGGGTCCTCTCCAGGCCACGGGGCACGATCCCTGCCGCCGAGTACGGGGGGCTCGCCCATGGGGATACCAGGACCGCCGGAGGCCTGGCCCCGGCCGCCCCGACCGCCCGGAACGACCAGCTCTCAGGCCCCCGCGTCCGGACCGGCAGCCGGGTCCTGCCCGTCCGCGCCCGCCACGGCCCCGGGCCCGGCTGCGCGCCCGGCCGGGGGCCGGGGGGCCGGGTGGCGGCTGGTCGGGGTGGGGGGCGTGGTAGGGATGGCTGGTACCCCGGCGCGTCCGTCGCCGCCGTCTGCACCAGGAGCCGCCCCGTGTCCGACCGCCCGTCACCGCCTGGAACGCCCCCGGCGGCCGCGCCCCCGGCCCCGGCCGGGCCGACGGAGTCCCACCGCCCGCGCCGGGGGCCCGAGGACGTACGGGTGTCCCCTGCCGACGGTCCCGCTCCGCTCGTCGCCGCGGCCGGGGTCGTCCTGGACGCCCTCGGGCGGGTCCTCGTACGCACCACGTCTTCCGGAGACGGCCTCGAACTGCCCGGCGGCGCCGTCGCGGACACCGAGACCCCGGAGGCCGGGCTCGGCCGCGAGCTGCGGGAGGGGCTGGGCCTGGCCGTGCCCGTCGGCCGGCTGCTCGCCGTGGACTCCTGCCCGCCCGGCGCGCTGCCCGGCCGCTCGCTCGTGGTCCACGTCCACCTCGTCGGCCCCCTCGCCGCCGACCGGGCCGCCGCCCTGCCCACCGGCGCCCACTGGCTCGCCCCCGACGAGGCCGTCCGGCGGCTCCCCGGCCGCGTCGCCCCGCGGCTGCGCGCCGCCATGGCCGCGCTGCGCTCCGGCTCCTTCGCGCACCTGGTCGACGGCGTGCCCCAGCCCGGCTCCCCCGCCGGCCTCGACCCGGCGGCCCGGGTCGCCCTGGAACACGCGGGCGGTTACGACGAGGCCGGGCACCGCGCCGCCCGGCCCAAGGCGCTCACCTCCGCGAACGTGCTGTTCACCGACGGGGCCGGCGGGGTGCTGCTGGTCCGGCCCGGTTACGGCGAGCCCGGCCGCTGGCTGCTGCCCGGCGGCGGCGTCGACAGCGACCTCGGCGAAACCCCCCGGGCCGCGGCCGCGCGCGAGGTCCGCGAGGAGATCGGCCTGGACCTGGCCCCCGGCCGGCTCCTCGCCGTCAACTGGTCCCACCGGCCCGGCTTCCCGGCGCGGATCCGCTTCCTCTACGACGGCGGGGTGCTCGGCCCCGACACCCTCGCCCGGATCCGGCTGCGCCCCGGCGAACTGCTGGACTGGCGCACCGCACAGCGCGGCGACCTGCGCGGCCTGGTCAAACCGAAGCTCCGCCGCCAGATCAAGGCCTGCCTCAAGGCGCTGGCCACGCACACCGGTCCGCTGGAGCTGCACGAGGGCCGCCCCGTGGGCTGGACGGACCCCTCAGACCCGTCCTGAGCGCCCCATTTCGGCCAATCACATGCAAGCCGCTTCGCCGAATCGGTCAAGCACATGCCATGTCATTGCCGGATTTCGGATCGCAGATGCACGATGGAGGCAACGCGGCCGGGCGGCCCGCGCCGCACCGCACCACCCGGCAACTCCTTCACCCTGCGAGGCAGCCATGACCGAGCGCAGAGCGGACGGCGGCCCGGATCCGCGGATCGCCCGGCTCCTCACCCAAGCCCTCGGCGGCGCCCGCCACGTCCTGACGGTGGGCCCGGGCTGCGGCCCGTACGACGGGGCCACCCGGGCGGCCGACGCGTCCGCCACGGAACTCCCCTTCGCCGACGGCGAGTTCGACGCCGGGATGACCCTCTTCGGCATGCACCGGTGGAGCGACGCCAAGGCGGGGCTGCGCGAGCTGCGCCGCGTCACGAACGGCCCGGTCGTCATCCTGACCTGCGACCCGCAGCTCGTCCGCGACTTCTGGCTCCACGCGTACGCCCCCGAGGTCCTGGACGCCGAGGCCCGGCGCCACCCGCCGATCGAGGACCTGGCCGCCGCCCTCGGCGGCACCGGAACGGTGGAGTCCGTACCCATTCCGCTTGACTGCGCCGACGCCCTCAACGAGGCGTACTACGGCCGCCCCGAGCTGCTGCTCGATCTGGCGGTCCGGCAGGCCTGCCCGGGGTGGAACCTCGTGGACGACGGGGTCCGGCGGCGGTTCACCGCCTCCCTGCGCCACGACCTGGACTCCGGCGCCTGGGACGACCGCCACGAGCACCTGCGCCGACTGCCCGCCTACGACGGCTCCCTGGTCCTCGTACGCGCGACCCCGTAGCAGCCGCCGGCCCGCATACCCCCTACCCCTTGGGAGTACCTCCGGACGCTACGATGCGGGCATGAGGACACGGGTGGGAGGAGCGGCGGTGCCCGCCGGGCTGCCCGCACGCCTGCTCCTGCTCTTCGTCCTGCTCACCGGGATCATGGCCATGCACGGCCTGGGCCCCGCCCCGGCACTGCCGGCCCACGGGCACTCCGCCCACCCCTGCGCCGGCGGCAGCGCTCACGGCCACGGCACCCTCGCCGACGGCGGCGCCCCCGACGAGGGTGGTCACGGTCACCACGCCGACCCCACCTGCGCGGCGCCCGGCACCACCGGCGCCCCCGTCCTCACCGCCCCGGCCCCCGCACCCGGCGGCCCGGCCACCGGGGCGGCGGCCGGGCACGGCACCGTGCCGGGCCCGGCGGTCCGCGGGCGCGCCCCGCCCTCCCTCAGCGAACTCCAGCTCCTGCGCATATGAGACGGCACTGGCGTGCGCGCCGACGAGCCCGTCCTCACCTTCCCAGCACAGGAGAAGCACGACCATGACCACCCGACGTTCCCTGATCCGCCACGCCCGCACCGTCGCCGCGACGGCGACCGCGGCCCTCGTCCTCGCCGCCTGCGGCAGCTCCAGCTCCGGCTCCGGCGACGGCCACGGCTCTGCCTCCGCCGCCAGCCCCGCCCACAGCGGCCACCCCTCCACCACCACTTCCCCCCGGCAGGACGGCGGCCACAACGCCGCCGACACGGCCTTCGCCCAGGGGATGGTCCCGCACCACCGCCAGGCCGTGGAGATGTCCGCCCTGGCCACCACTCGCGCCGGATCAGCCGAGGTCAAGGCCCTCGCCGAAGAGGTCCGGAAGGCCCAGGCCCCGGAGATCGAGACCCTCACCGGCTGGCTCGGCTCCTGGGGCGAACCGGTCCCCGCGGCCGACGCCGGCGCCGGCGCCGACCCCGCCGCCGGACACGGCGGGCACAGCATGTCCGGGATGATGACCGGCGAGGAGATGGACCAGCTGACGAAGGCCTCCGGCCCCGCGTTCGACCGGGCGTTCCTCACCCTGATGGTGAAGCACCACGAAGGAGCCCTGGCCATGGCCCGGACCGAACAGCGCGACGGCGCCCACCAGCCCGCCAAGGACATGGCGGCCGCCATCATCGGTTCCCAGAGCGCCGAGATCACCCGGATGAACGACCTCCTCGCCAGGATCTGACCCCGGCGGGCCCCGGCCCCGTCATCGCCCCCACAGGCGGGGACGGTGGCGGGGCCCCGGCCCCCGTCACCTCCGGGCCGCCTCCTCCCCCGTGTGGCCGCTCGCCGCCGCGGTGTCGTCGAGGAAGCCGCCCGACTGGTGCTGCCAGAGCTTCGCGTAGGCGCCGTCCGAGGCGAGGAGTTCGTGATGGGTGCCCTGCTCGACGATCCGGCCGTGGTCGAGGACGACCAGCCGGTCCATCCCGGCGACGGTGCTCAGCCGGTGCGCCACCACCAGTGCCGTCCGCCCCTCCATGAGCCGCCACAGGGCCTCCTGGACGAGGACCTCGCTCTCGGAGTCCAGGGCGCTGGTCGCCTCGTCCAGCAGCAGGACCGGCGCGTCGCGCAGGATCGCCCGGGCCAGGGCGACCCGCTGGCGCTGGCCGCCCGACAGCTTGATGCCGCGCTCGCCGACCATGGTCTCGAAGCCGTCCGGGAGCCCGTCCGCGAACTCGGTGACGTGCGCCGCCTCGGCCGCGCGGCGGATCTCGGCGTCGGTGGCGCCGGGCCGGGCGAAGGCGATGTTCTCGCGCAGCGTGCGGTGGAACATCGCCGGGTCCTGGGGGACGTACGCGATCAGGCCGCGCAGGTCGGTCTGGCGCAGCCGGCTGATGTCCTGCCCGCCGATCAGGATCCGGCCGCCGTCGATGTCCGTCATCCGCAGCAGCAGCCGGGTGAGCGTGGTCTTGCCGCCGCCGGAGCGGCCGACGAGCCCGATCCGGTGGCCGTCGGGCACGGCCAGGTCGAGCCCCCGGAAGATCGGCTCCGCGCCCCGGTGGGCGAAGGTCACCCCCTCGAAGCGGACGTCGGCGCAGGTGGACGGCGGCGGCTCGGGTGAGGGCGGGTCGAGGACGGTCGGCGGGGTCAGCAGGAGCGCCGTGAACTGCGCGGCCTCCGTCATCGAGCTCTCCAGACGGCGGTAGATCTGGTTGAACTCGAACATGATCCGGGTGGCGTTGGAGAAGTAACTGAAGGCGACGACGACGGCCTCCACCCCGTGCTCTCCCCCGCCGAGCGACACGGCGAGCAGCAGGCCCAGCGCGTTGGTCAGTACGGACAGCGGCGCGACCAGCGTGTCGATGCGCAGGTTGCCGTAGTCCCAGGAGCGCAGCATGAGCCGGCGCGACTCGGCGACGCGCGAGCGGTGTTCGGCGGCCTCGCGCTCCTCGGCGGCGAAGGCGCGGACCGTCTCCATGTTCGCCAGGCTGTCGGCGACGTGCCCCGACACCCGGGCGACGGCCTCCTCGCGCCGGGCGACGAGCGCCTGGCGGCGCCGCACCAGGGGCGCCACGCAGAGCCCCGTGAGGGTGATGAGCGTGAGCAGCGCGACGACGAGGAGCGGTTCGTAGCGCCACAGCACGACCGAGCCGAACAGCAGCGGCACGAAGCGGCCGATGACGGAGAAGGCCAGGGTGTCGACGAACTCCTCGAAGCGGGTGGCGAAGCTGAGGACCCTCTTGGTGAGCGAGCCGGCGAAGTTGTCGTGGAAGAACGCGGCGTCCTTGGCGAACAGCTCGTCCAGGCCGATGACGTACAGGTTCTCGACGCCGCGGGCGTCGAGGCGGTTGAGGCAGTGCAGCCCGACGCGCCAGAGCGCTTCCGCGAGCAGCAGGACGCCGGCGAAGGCGAGGACGTAGGGCAGGGTCGAGCGCAGGCCGACCCCACCTCCGCCCCCGCCGCCACCGGCGATGCGGCCGACGAGCTTGGCGACGACCAGGGGTGCGAGGTAGTTGATGCCGATGTTGCCGAGCGCCGGGAGCAGCATGGCGGGCACGGTCAGCAGGCGCAGCCGTGCCAGCTCCCGTCCGTAGTAGTGGAGTGCGAGGAGCACGGGGCCCCTGCCGGGTGGACTATCGTGCGATTCGGTCTTTCCCATCCCAACCCTTGCCTTGTCGGACTTTCAGGTCAGAAAGCGGAGTGTCCCGCACGGGCGCGCACCGGGTCCAAGCGTTTTCGCCCCGCCGGAGCACCCGTCACCGCCGCCGATGTGGCCGAACTCCACCGGAATGCGACTGCCGTTCGCCTGGCGTATCCGCCGCCGTCACGCCAGGCTCCCTCTCCGGTACCCCGGGCGCGCTGTGCTGGGGGCGCTCAACCACCCGCAACCGCAGAGGTCGTTCCCCCATGGCAGAACTCAACCGTCGCCGCTTCCTGCAGCTCGCGGGCGGCGCCGCCGCCCTGACGGCGCTCAACGAGAGCATCGCGCGCGCCGCCGCCATCCCCGCGCAGGGCACGACCGGCACGATCGCCGACGTCGAGCACATCGTGGTCCTGATGCAGGAGAACCGTTCCTTCGACCACTATTTCGGCGCTCTGAACGGCATCCGCGGCTTCGGTGACCCCCGTCCGGTGACGCTGCCCAGCGGCAAGTCCGTCTGGCACCAGTCCGACGGCACGAAGGAGACCCTGCCCTTCCGGCCGCCGTCGGACGACCTCGGCATGGAGTTCCTGCAAGGCCTCAACCACGACTGGGCGGGCGGACAGAGCGCCTTCAACAAGGGCAAGTACGACAACTGGGTCCCGGCCAAGACCGCCACCACCATGGCGCACCTGACCCGCGAGGACATCCCCTTCCACTACGCCCTCGCCGACGCGTTCACCATCTGCGACGCGTACCACTGCTCCTTCATCGGCTCGACCGACCCGAACCGCTACTACCTCTGGTCCGGCCACACCGGCAACGACGGCAAGGGCGGCGGCCCGGTCCTCAACAACGCCGAGGCCGGTTACGGATGGACCACCTACCCGGAGCGTCTGGAGGCGGCCGGCGTGTCCTGGAAGGTGTACCAGGACATCGGCGACGGCCTGGACGCCGGCGGCTCGTGGGGCTGGATCAACGACGCCTACCGCGGGAACTACGGCGACAACTCGCTCCTCTACTTCAACACCTACCGCAACGCCAAGCCCGGCGACGCCCTGTACGAGAAGGCCCGCACCGGCACCGACGCCAAGAACGGCGAGGACTACTTCGCCCGGCTCCGCGCCGACGTGGCCGCCGGCACCCTCCCCCAGGTCTCCTGGATCGCCGCTCCGGAGGCGTTCAGCGAGCACGCCAACTGGCCGTCGAACTACGGCGCCTGGTACATCGCACAGGTGCTGGACGCCCTCACCTCGAACCCGGACGTGTGGGCCCGTACCGCGCTGTTCATCACCTACGACGAGAACGACGGCTTCTTCGACCACGTCGTCCCGCCGTACGCGCCGGCCGACGCCAGCCAGGGCCTGTCGACCGCGCCCACCGCCCTGGACGTCTTCCCGGGCAAGGCCGGTTACGTCGCCGGACCGTACGGCCTCGGGCCGCGCGTGCCGATGCTCGTGGTCTCCCCGTGGAGCACCGGCGGGTACTCCTGCTCGGAGACCTTCGACCACACCTCCGTGATCCGCTTCATGGAGCAGCGCTTCGGTGTGCGGGAGCCCAACATCTCGCCGTGGCGCCGGGCCGTCTGCGGCGACCTCACCTCCGCCTTCGACTTCGCCCGCAAGGACACCGCCGCGGTCCGGCTGCCCGACACGGGCGCCTGGTACCCGCAGGACCGCGACCGCCACCCCGATTTCCGCCCCACCCCGCCGGCCGAGGGCGCGATGCCGCGCCAGGAGAAGGGCCTGCGCCCCACGCGGGCACTGAAGTACGCCCCGTACGTGGACGGCGCGGCCCTGACCGCGGAGGGCAAGTTCCGGCTGACGTTCAGCGGCGGCCCCGACCTGGGCGCGCAGTTCTACGTCACCTCCGCCAACCGCACCGACGCCCCCTGGACGTACACCACCGAGGCCGGCAAGACGATCGCGGACACCTGGAACACCCGCTACTCGGCCGGCGTCACCGATCTGACCGTGCACGGCCCCAACGGCTTCCTGCGCGGCTTCCGCAACCCCGGCACCACCCCCGGCCCCGAGGTCACGGCCCGCCACAACGCCGCGACCGGCAACCTTGACCTCACCCTCACCAACGCGGGCGCGACGACCGCCACACTCACGGTGACCAACGCCTACGGCGGCGGCTCGAAGCGTCTGACGGTCGCCAAGGGCGCGACGGTGACGTACACGGTGTCGCTGAAGAACACCCGGCGCTGGTACGACGTGACGGTCACCGCCTCCGAGACCCCCGACTTCGGACGCCGCTTCGCCGGCAAGGTCGAGACGGGCGCCGCCGGCCTCTCGGACCCGGCCATCCTGACGGATCAGTCCTCGTAAACCCGCCCCGCCGAACGACGAAGGGCCGGTCCGGAGCAATCCGGACCGGCCCTTCGCGCTGTGCCTCCCGCCCCGATCCGGCGCAGGAGGGAGAACCACGTCTGTACGAGTCTACAAGGGAGGCCAGCTGACCAGCCAATTCCTTTAGGGTTTTGGTGACTTTCCCCCACGGGCCCCGGCGGATGTACTTGCGCTATTCCGCATTAACGGCACATGAACAAGGCCCGGAAGGGGCAGGGGGGCTATTCGATGATCGTCCGGACTTCTCCCGCCCACACCCGCACGACCGAGTCCCCCACAGTCCGCGACAAAGGAGCGACCATGACCGCGCACACTCAAGAGATCAGCATCCAGGAGCTTGAGCGCACCTGGCTGGACGAGGCCATCGGCCTCGCCACGACCAGCGTCCACAACGGCGGGGGTCCCTTCGGCGCGCTGATCGTCAAGGGTGGCGAGATCATCGCTATCGGAAACAACAACGTCACGTCGCACCTGGACCCGACGGCGCACGGCGAGGTAACCGCCATCCGGGCCGCCTGCCAGGCCCTGGGCAGCTTCTCGCTCGAAGGCTGCGTCCTGGTCACCTCGTGCGAGCCGTGCCCGATGTGCCTCTCCTCCGCGCTGTGGGCCCGCGTCGACCGGATCATCTTCGCCGCCGACCGGGACGACGCCGCGGTGGCCGGTTTCGACGACCGCAAGTTCTACGACCTCTTCGAAAAGCGGCCCGCGGAGCTGTGGCCGGTGGAGATCGAGCGCATCGAGATGCCGAACCGCAACGCGCCGTTCGAAGCGTGGCTCGCCAAGACCGACCGTATCGATTACTGAAAATCGGTTCGAAGGGATCTCCGCCGCCCGGCCCTGCCGACGGCGGATCATCCATGCCCTGTACAGGCCACCGGTCACCGGTCATAGGTCAGCGGTCACAGGTCAGCGGTCACCTGTCAGCGAAAAGGGTGCCCCCGCCGAGGCGGGGGCACCCTTTTCCGATTCCGGGCGACGGATCAGTCACCCTCGGTCTCGAAAGCGCGCAGCAGATCCGCTGCGACGCTCACGGCGATCGTCGCGGGCTCCTTGCCCGTGATGTCGGCCAGACCGATCGGGGTCTTGATCCGGTCGATGGTGGCCTCGTCGTGGCCGCCCTCGGTGGCGAGGCGCTTGCGGAACCTCACCCACTTGGCCGCCGACCCGATCAGCCCGATGGAGCCGAGCTGAGGGGTGCGCAGGGCGGCGTCACACAGGGCGGCGTCCTCGGCATGGTCATGGGTCATGATCAGGACGTGGGTACCGCGCGGCAGCTCCTCCAGCACCTCCTCGGGCAGCAGCGGCGTGTGGTGCACGTGCACCTGCGCCACCGAGTCCGCCAGTACGTCGAGCCGCTCCTTGGCGAGCATGTCGGCACGGGTGTCGATCAGGTGGAGATCAAGGTCCTGGCGCGCCAGGATCCGCGCCAGTTCCAGACCGACGTGTCCCACGCCGAACACCGCCACCGCCCTCACGACCGGCAGGGGTTCGAGCAGGACCGAGACCGTGCCGCCGCAGCACTGCACGCCGTGCTGGTTGGTCACCTTGTCGTTCAGGGCGAAGTCGATCAGCTCCGGTTCGGCCTTGCCCGCGGCGATCATCTCCCGGGACCGGTCGATCGCGACGGCCTCCACGTTGCCACCGCCGATCGAGCCCCACGTCCCACTCTGCCCCACCACCAGTTTCGCGCCGGCGTCGCGCGGGGCATGGCCGCGCACGGTCGCGACGGTCACCAGCACGCCGCACTCCCGGCGAGCCCGCAACCGCGCGACCGCGGCGACCCACGTCATGTCAGGCACCGCTCAACGCGGACGCGTCGCTGCGGACCTTGCCGTCGCCGGCGTGACCGTTCGCGGCATGGCCGTTGCCGGCCTGACCGTTGCCGGCGTGGCCGTTCGCGCCGGATCCGTTGACGGCCTGACCCTTCGCGCCGTGCCCGTTGACGGCCTGACCATTGGCGGCCTGCCCGGTGACGGCAGCCCCCTCGGGGACGTCACCGTCCCCGGAGGCACCGCCCTGGCGAGCCGCCTCGACGGCCCAGTACACCGCCTCCGGCGTCGCGGGCGCGGCCAGCTCGACGCTGACCCCGCCCGGACCGAACGAGGCGGCGGCCTGGCGCAGCGCTTCGCGCACGCAGAAGGCCAGCATCAGGGGCGGTTCGCCCACGGCCTTGGACCCGAACACCGCGCCCTCTTCGTGGGCGTTCTCCATCAGCGTGACGTTGAACTCCTCGGGCATCTCCGAGAAGCTCGGCAGCTTGTACGTGCTCGCCGCCTGGGTCAGCAGCCGGCCGCGGTTCGGGCCGTCGCTGGCGTCCCAGCGCATGTCCTCCAGCGTCAGCCAGCCCGCGCCCTGCACGAAACCGCCCTCGACCTGACCGATGTCGATCATCGGGGAGAGGCTGTCGCCGACGTCGTGCACGATGTCCACCCGGCGGATGCGGTACTTGCCGGTGAAACCGTCCACCTCGACCTCGGCCGCGGCGGCGCCGTACGAGAAGTACTTGAACGGCGAGCCCCGGAAGGTCTTCGCGTCCCAGTGCAGACCCTCGGTCCGGTAGTAACCGGACGCCGACAGCTGCACCCGCTGGAAGTACGCGGTGTGCACCAGGTCGTCCCAGGCCAGTTCCTTGTCGTTGCCCAGGGCGCGTGCGACGCCCTCGACGATGCGCACGTCCGAGGCGTTCGCGCCCAGCTGGCTGGCGGCCACCTGGAGCAGCCGCGTGCGCAGCTGCTCGCAGGCGTTCTTCACCGCGCCGCCGTTGAGGTCCGCGCCGGAACTGGCGGCTGTGGCGGAGGTGTTGGGTACCTTGTCGGTCCGCGTGGGGGCGAGGCGCACCTTGTGCAGCGGGATGCCCAGCGTGGTCGCGGCCACCTGCAGCATCTTGGTGTGCAGGCCCTGGCCCATCTCGGTGCCGCCGTGGTTGATCAGGACGGAGCCGTCCTTGTAGATCAGCACCAGCGCGCCGGCCTGGTTGAAGGCCGTGAGGTTGAACGAGATGCCGAACTTGATGCCGGTGATCGCCAGCGCCCGCTTGGTGTGCGGGTGCGCGGCGTTGAAGGCGGCGATCTCGCGCTTGCGGTCGGCGATGGCGCCGTTGTTCTCGACCTGCTCCCAGACGGCGGCGATCCGCTCCGCCTGCGGGACCGGCTGGCCGTACGGCGTCGCCTGGCCGAGGCCGGGCTGGTAGAAGTTGCGCTTGCGCAGCTCCATCGGGTCCAGGCCGAGCAGCGGCGCGACCCGGCCCAGGATGTCCTCGATCACCAGCATGCCCTGCGGTCCGCCGAAGCCGCGGAAGGCGGTGTTGGAGACCTTGTTGGTCTTGGCGATGCGACCGGCGACCCGCGCGTTGGGGATCCAGTACGTGTTGTCGATGTGGCACAGCGCACGGGCGCACACCGGCTCGGACAGGTCCAGGCTCCAGCCGCCGTCGGCGGTCAGCGTGGCGTCCAGTGCCTGGATGCGGCCCTCGGCGTCGAAGCCGATCTTCCACTCGGCGTGGAACCCGTGCCGCTTGCCGGACATGGTCAGGTCCTGGGTGCGGTTGAGCCGCACCCGGACCGGCCGGCCGGTCAGCTTGGCGCCGAGCGCGGCGATGGCCGCGAAACCGTGCGGCTGCATCTCCTTGCCGCCGAAGCCGCCTCCCATCCGCAGGCACTGCACGGTCACCTCGTGACTGTGCAGACCGAGGACGTGCGCGACGATCTCCTGGGTCTCCGAGGGGTGCTGGGTGCTGCTCTGGATGAACACCTGCTCGGCCTCGTCGATGTAGGCCAGCGCGGCGTGCGTCTCCAGGTAGAAGTGCTCCTGGTCGGAGAACTGGAACTCGCCGGTGAACACGTGCGCCGAGTCGGCGAAGCCGGCGTCGATGTCGCCGGTCTCCATCACGGGCCGGGCGCCGTGGAAGCTCTCGGCCGCGATGGCTTCCTTCAGCGTGATCAGGGAGGGCAGCTCTTCGAGCTCCACCTCGACGGCCGCCGCTCCGAGCCGGGCCGCCTCCAGGGTCTCGCCGAGCACCCAGGCGACGGCGTGGCCGTGGAACATGACCTCGTCGGGGAAGAGCGGCTCGTCGTGCTTCATGCCGGCGTCGTTGACGCCGGGCACGTCGGCGACGGTGAGCACGCGGACCACACCGGGCACGGCGAGCGCGGGCTCGGTGCGCAGCGCGGTGATCCTGCCCCGGGTCTTCATGACCTGGACGGGGTAGGCGTGCAGCGTGTCCTTGGTGCGGTACACCAGGTCGTCGGTGTAGAGCGCGGTACCGGTGACGTGCAGGACCGCACTCTCGTGCGGCATGGAGACGCCGACTGCGGGCTTCTCGGGACGCTCGGACAAATGGCTCATGACGACACCGCCTCGGTGGTTTGCGCGTGCAGCTTCAGCAGGCTCTGGCCGAGCATCGCGGAACGGTAGATGGCGCTGGCGCGGTGGTCGCTCATCGGCGTGCCCTCGCCCCGCAGCACCCGGGCAGCGGCCTCGACGGTCTCCGCCGACCACGGCCGGCCCTCCAGGGCCGCCTCGGTGGCGAGCGCGCGGATCGGGGTGGCGGCGACGCCGCCCAGACCGATGCGCGCCTTGCGGACGATGCCGTCCTCGATGTCGAGCGCGAAGGCGATCGCCACGCTGGAGATGTCGTCGAAACGACGCTTGGCGATCTTGTGGAAGGCCGTGACCGGCGACAGCGGCAGCGGAACGCGCACCGCGCGGATGAGCTCGTCGGGACGGCGCACGCTCTGGCGGTAGCCGGTGAAGTACTCCGCCAGCGGGACGACGCGCTCCCCGTCGGCGTCGGCGAGCACCAGCGACGCCTCCAGCGCGAGCAGCACCGGCGGGCTGTCACCGATGGGGGAACCGGTGCCCAGGTTGCCGCCGAGGGTGCCGCTGTTGCGGATGAGCCGGGAGGCGAACTGCGGGAACAGGTCGGCCAGCAGCGGGACGTCACCGTCGAGGCGGCGCTCGATCTCGGTGAGCGTCACCGCCGCCCCGATCTCGATGTGGTCGGTTTCGACGCGCAGTTCCCGGAGTTCGGGCAGCCGGTCGATGGCGACCACGCGCTCGGCCCGGCGGGAGCGGATGTTCACCTCGACGCCGTAGTCGGTGGAGCCGGCGACGACCACCGTGTCGGGGTGCTCGCGCAGCAGCCGCAGCGTTTCGGCCAGGGTGTCCTTGCGCAGGAAGGTCGCGCCGTCCTGGCTGTACTCGGTGGCGACCGGGGCCGGCGGGGCCTGCTCGCGGCGCTGCGCCAGCGGGTCCTCGTCGGTGGGCTCACCGACGGCGTACGCGGCGTCGCGGATCGGGCGGTAACCGGTGCAGCGGCACAGGTTCCCGCTCAGCGAGTGCAGGTCGAAGCCGTTCGGACCGTGCTCGGCGTCGGCGCTGTCGTCCCCGGCCTCGTCCGTGTGGGCGCAGCGGTCGGGCCGGTAGTACTCGGCGGCCATGCTGCAGATGAAGCCCGGCGTGCAGTACCCGCACTGGGAGCCGCCCCGGACCGCCATTTCCTCCTGCACGGGGTGCAGGGTGGCCGGCGCGCCGGACTCGCCGACGGTCGCCAGACCCTCGGAGGTGATGATCTCCTGACCGTCGAGCGCCGCGGCCGGCACCAGGCAGGCGTTGACCGCCACCCAGTCGGTGGGCTTGTTCACGCCGGGGCGGGCCACCAGGACCGAGCAGGCGCCGCACTCACCCTCGGCACAGCCCTCCTTGGTGCCGGTGAGCCCGCGGTCCCGCAGGAAATCCAGCACCGTGGTGTGGGGGGCCGCCGGGGAAAGTGGGGTTTCTTTCCCATTGACCGTGATTCGCGCCGCTACCATGGCACGTCCTCATTTCGGCACGCGATCGAACGGACTGTCTTAGTAGCCATTTCGGAGCTTTCTACTTCGGTGGCGCAGCTCTGGAACCGGGAGCGCAACGAATCGGCACGTGACGACGTGCCTGAGCGGTGGTGAGGGAGACGCAAAGATGCCCGGGGCCCGAAAAAGGGCACACCGGGGAAGGGGGCTACTTAGCAGCCGTGGGCGACACGGCCGGGAGCCCAGGCGACCTTGTGAGCGAGGCGAAGCAGTTCGGAGATGGTGGACATCCGACTTCGCCTCCTTCAAGTAGCCCACGAGTCGTTGTGACGAATTTACGTCGCCGTAGTACATCGGTCAAGCCATTGTTTGGGCCGATTTCTGGAAAGAGCGTGCGCGCGGGCGTCCGGTTCAGTCCAGGTGGTGGGTGTCGTTGAGCGCCCGCACCGTGGCGGTCCCGTCCCCTTCGTACGTCACCGTCGACAGGGAGGCCGCCGCGACCTCCATACGGAACAGGGTGTGCGGCGGCGCCTGGAGCGCGAGCCGGAGCAGGGTCCTGATGGGACCCACGTGGGAGACGACGAGGACCGTGGCGCCGGCGTACCGGGCCGTGAGGCCGTCCCGTACGGCGGCGGTCCGGCGGGCGACCTCCCGCATGGTCTCGCCTCCGCCCGAGGGCGGCGCCTCGGGCGAGGCGAGCCATGCGTCCAGGTCGTCGGGGTAGTGCGCGCGGACTTCCCCGAAGGTGAGGCCCTCCCAGGCCCCGAAGTCCGCTTCCCGAAGATCCCGGTCGACCTGAACGTTCAGGCCGAGGTGCCCGGCCACGGTCCGGGCCGTCTCCTGGCAGCGCCGCATGGGTGAGGTGACGACCGCATCGATGCCGCCGCGGCCGGCGAGGGCCCGCGCCGTCGCCCGGGCCTGACGGCGGCCGGCCGGCGAGAGACCCGGGTCGGATCCGCCGCTGCCCGAGAGCCGCCGGTGCGGGGTGAGCGGGGTCTCGCCGTGCCGCAGCAGTACGAGCGTCGTCACGTCACTCACTCGGCGGTCTTGGCGAAGTGGTCGCGTACCGCGTCGGTCTGCTGCTCCATGACGTCGATGATGGCCGCGACCACCGTGAGGTCGGCGTCCTCGGCGATCTCCAGGACCCGGGACCAGTCGAAGAAGCTGCGGTCCGGCTCGTTGGTGACGGGGAGCACCCGGATGGTGGCCTCGTAGCTGGCGACTCCGCTGGTGGGGGCGATGGCCCGGTAGGACTGGGTCTTGTTGATCTCGTCGCGGGCGGCGATTTCCTGCTGGACGAGGCGGCCGTTGAGCGTGAGCCGGAAGTCGTAGCGGGCGGGGACCGTCTCCGCCGAGGCCCCGTCGACCCACGTGACGTCCGTGTGGATGTCCAGGTCGCCCGGGGACACGATCTCCAGGATCTGCATGGCGTCGCGCACGGTCGCCCACACGGTGTCCGGGTTGGCCTCCAGGATGGTGGAGTGGTACATGGTGTGCTTGCGCTGGATCGGCACGAAATGCTCCTTCTTGTACTGGTTCTTCTACGGGTTGGCGGGGCCGGTCTTGGTGACGAGGTGGTTTCCGAGGACGAGGTAGTCGATCTCGGTGCCCAGGAAGCAGTTCAGGGCGTCGGTGGGCGTGCAGACGATGGGCTCGCCCGCGACGTTGAACGAGGTGTTGATCAGGCACGGCGTATCGGTGAGCGCGATGAACCTCCGCAGCAGTGCCGTGAGCCGCGGGGTGCCCTCGTCCGTCAGGGTCTGGATGCGGGAGGTGCCGTCCACGTGCACGGCGCCCGGGATGCGGTCCTTGTACTCGTCGCGGACCGGGAAGACGAAGGTCATGTACGGGGAACTGGTCTTGCGCCCCATGTCGAAGATCTTCGGCGCCTGCTCCTCCAGGACGAGGGGAGCGAACGGGCGGAACGGCTCACGGTGCTTGACCCGGGTGTTGATGATGTCCTTGATGTCGTCGAAGCCGGGGTTGGCGATGATGCTGCGGTGCCCCAGCGCGCGCGGTCCGTGTTCGACGCGGCCTTCGAACCAGCCGATGACGACCTTCTCCGTCAGCAGCTTCGCCACCTGCTCGATCACCTCGTCGTCGTCCAGGCGCGTGACGCGTACCCGGCCGGTGAAACGCGCGAGGGCCTCCTCGATCGCGGCGTCGTCGTAGGCCGGGCCCAGATACGGGCTGACGGGTGCGGCGGCGGCCCGGACGCTCGCGACATCGGTGCCGGGATGGTTCAGCCACGCGTGGGCGGCGGCCCCGATGGTGATGCCGGTGTCGGAGGCGCCAAAGCTGACCTGCATGTCCTCGAAACGGGAGCCCTCGAACAACGGGGTGTTGTTCAGGCAGTTCAGGGCGACCCCTCCTTCGAACAGCAGCCGGTCGAGATCCGTCCGCTTCCCCAGGTGGCCGACCTGGTGGGCGGTGGCGACGTTCAGCATCTGCTGCGCGGCGGCGGCGACGCGGGCCTTGTAGGCGAGGGTGTCCTCGAAGGGTCCGAAGTACTCCTCGAACAGGGCGTCGTGACTGTGCGGGTCGTCGGTCCGCAGGCGCTCGGTGAAGCTGTAGCGGCCGTCGTCGTGCAGCGTCAGGAGACGGTCGAGGAACGGGTTCGGAGTCGGCGGCGCCGTGTATCCGGCCAGGCCCATGACCTTGTACTCGTCGTTGTTGGGGACGAAGCCGAGGAAACGGGTGATGCAGGAGAACAGGGTGCCCATGGAGTACTCGGAGCCGGTGACCGTGTCCTCGAAGACGGTGATCCGCCCGTCGCGGATCTCGCCCGTCAGGGTCGAGAAGCGTTCGGCGCGGCCGTCGCTGACGAGGAAGGCGGAGTCCTTCAGGCCGGCCAGGTAGTAGCCGGTCGTGGCGTGGGCCAGGTGGTGCGGGACGAAGCGGACCTTGGCCGGGTCGGGGCGGTGTCCGGTGCGGGCTTCGAAGTCCGCGAGGATCGCCTCGTGGCTCACGACCTGCTCGAAGAGGTCGGACATGTTCCCGATGAGCCCGGCCTTCGCGGCCTGGGGCGCCGACGAGGCACGGATCGCCTCCAGGGTCTCGTCCAGGATCCGGGGGGACCAGTCCCAGGGGAAGGCGAACAGGTCGACGTCGTCGTACGTGATCCCGGCTTCCCCGAGGCACCAGTCGATCGCGTGCACGGGGAAGTCGGTGGTCTTCTTCTCCCGGTTGAGGCGCTCTTCCTCCACCGCGGCGACCAGGCGGCCGTCCACCAGCAGCGCGGCGGCGGCGTCGTGGCCCAAGAGGTAGTGCTTGTTGACGCCGGTCGCGCCGAAGCGTGCGGCGAAGAACTCCGACACCCGGCTGAAACCATTACATCCCAGGACAATCACGGTGTTCCTTCCTGTGGTGGGGTTACTTGGCGATCAGCAGGTCACGGAGTTCCTCACCGGCCGCGGGCGCCTGGCACAGGCCCGCGCCGGTGAAGCCGGCCGCGTACAGGAAACGCCGGGTGGGGTGTACGCCGATGAGGGCGGTGTTGTCGGGGCTGGCGTCGAAGTCGCCGGACCACGCGCGGTGCAGGCCGATGCCGTCCAGGGCGGGGAAGAGCGTGCCGAGGTGGCCGGAGATGCGGCCGAGCCAGGCTTCGCGTGCCTCGCCCGGCCGGGGCATGCCCATCGCGAGGAGGATGCGGTCCTTCCAGGAGCGGATCCGCAGGCCGGACGCGGCGTGCATCGTCATGGGCAGCTCGCGGTGCGGCGCGGGCGGGGCGTCGGTGAAGAGCATCTCCATGGTGTGGGGCGTCATCGGCAGGTCGACCGACGCCATGGCCGCCACCTCGCCGGACCAGGGCCCGGCGGTGCACACGATGCTGTCCGCCTGGATGCTGCCGTGCGGGGTGTGGACGGTGTTGTTGTCGTCGATGTGTGTGACGGGTGTGTGGGTGAACAGGCGGGCGCCGAGGTTGCGGGCACCGGCGGCGTAGCCGCGCACGATGTCGAGGCCGTCCACGTGGTACGCCTCGGGGGACCAGGCGGCGGCCAGCACGGCGTGTTCGTTGACCAGCGGGTTGAGCTCGACCGCTTCACGGGCGCTGACCAGGCCGACCTGGACCCCGGCGGCCTCCTGGGCCTGCCGGTCGGCCTCGAAATCGGCGATCTGCCGTTCGTCGGTGAACAGCGCCATGAACCCGAGCCGCTTCAGGCCGAGCGGCGCCGCGGTGTGGCGGGCGAAGTCGTGGTAGGCGCTCAGGCTGCGTACGGCCCTTCGCCCCGTGGCGGGGGCGCCGGGGAAATAGGTGCGGACCATGCCCGCGGTGTGCGCGGACGCCCCGCCGCCGAGGCCGCCGCGTTCCAGCAGCACGGTGTCCACTCCGGCTTCGGCGAGGTGGTAGGCGGCGGACGTGCCGATCACTCCCGCGCCGATGACGACGGCGTCGGCCCGTGCGGGCAGGTCGCTCGGGGTCTTCTCGGATCCGGGCACGGCTACGCGGCTCCCTCGGCGCCCTGCTGGCGCAGGTGGTCGCCGGTGTCCCACGGGTACAGCTGGAGGTTCCAGCCGCCGAGGCAGTTGACGTAGAGGGCCAGGTGACTGGTGACGGCGTAGAAGTCGTCGCGGTCGAGGCGGTCGAGGACGTCGAGGAAGCGCCGGGTGAACGCCCACAGCGTCTCCAGGCCGCAGTAGCCCAGGAATTCGGCGGGGACGCCGACCAGGAGGCGGGTCATGTGGACCAGCGAGTCCATCGGCATGTCCTGCACGGCGGCGCGGACGAGTCCGCCGTAGGCGGCGTAACCCAGCGGCCGGGTCTCGCCGTTGACGAAGAGCAGGGTGGGAAGGACGGTGCCGAAGTTGCCCGCCCGGGAAGGGATGATCCCCCGGTGGAGGTCGTCCAGCTCGGCCGGGGGCGCGAGCCAGATCTTCTCGGTCTCGGCGAGGACGTCGGCGATCAGCGCGTCGGCGGCCGCGTCGGCGGCGCGCAGCCGCGGGATGCGGTGACCTCCGGCTTCGCCCGCACGGCGGACCTCGGCGAGGATCTGCTTCTTGGTGGAGTAGACGGCGTCCCAGATCGCGGCCCCCGCCTCCAGCAGCGCGGGCATGTCCTCGTCCCGTACCCGGCCGACGGGCGTGGCCGGCATCGGCTCGGTCAGGGTGCCGTACTTGATGCCCAGGTGCTGCAAGCCGGAACAGAACACGGTCCCGTCGGGCGCCTCCCGCCGGTCGGGGATGCGGGTGGCGTGCGGGGTGTGCAGCAGGGCGGGTATCGGCGCCACGTGATAGAGGTGCTCCCCCGCGATGAGGGCATGCCCCTGGAGGCTCTGGTAGGGCAGCGACTCCCACAGCGCGTCGGCGAGCGCCGGATTGCGGTCGTCAAGATCGGCGGTGACGGTGATGCCCAAGTCGGGCCAGGCAATCTGGATCTGACGTTTCAACAGGTTCGCGGACACGATTCTCCCCGTTCGTTTCGCAACTTCCGAGGAGTACACCGCCGATGGCACGGCCGCAGACAGGCGTCGATGACATGAAAGTCGATCAACGAGAGATGTACATTTCTACGAGTACCAACCAGTCCGCTTACATCCCCCCAGCTCAAGCCTGGTGAAGGGCGTGAAGCCCGCCGTCGCCCTCGGCACCGGCGAGTAGGCCAAGACGGCACGGCCGCCGCGATCACCGGCGGCGAACGGCTCGTCAGTCGAGGGGAACGGTGCGCAGACTCCATCCTTCAGGCAGTGCCCGCAGCCACATACACCGGCCGGAGTTGGAGGAGACCTGGACCATCGTCCGCCGCCAATCCGTGAAGAACTGCCGACCGGCGGATTCGGCGTCCGTGCCCTGCTCAACGCGATACACGCAGTAGACGACCGCGGGTGGTGCGAAGTTCGGGTTGACGTCCAGGGAGACCGGCTCGTGCGAGCAGCAGGCGACCCATTGGCGGCTCCGGTTCGCGTGCTGCAGGTGCAGGAGCAGTTCCCGTCCGTCCGAAGTGTTGCTCTCCCGTCCTGAGATCCAGTCCGTCAGGTCGGCGTAGGCGGCCTCGGCCGAGGCCTCAACCGTCATTCTCCGGTCAGCCGGGTTCTCTGACACTGCCCAGTTCAGCGCAGCTTTGTGCTGTAGGGAGATGTCGTTCGACCACGGATAATCGACTCGCACCCAGCTCCATCCCGGGCCTGTGTCGACGATAGCGGCGTCCGGCGTCCAAGGTGCACACAGCTCGGCGATCCTGGCCTCGGGAAGCACGGAGTCGACGAGTGGGAAGGCGACGGCCCTTCCCGTGCGTTCGGCCGGGTCGGCCTGCGCCACCAGGCCGACGACCGCCCTGTGTTTCACCGACCACAGGCCGCCGCCGCTGAACCCTCCCCGCAGGACATTGCCGCCCGGCAGCTCCAGGCCCACCCATCCGTACGCCAACTGGTTGCTGACCCGTCCCCGGGCCTGCGCACCCAGCAGCTGCGCGACGCCTGACGGGTACCCGAAGACGCGGCACTCGTGACCGACGAGCTCCCCAGGCCGCACCATCGCCACAGGGGCCGGCGTGGGTTGGCCACGGCCGGATGAGTCAAGTCTGAGTACCGCGCAGTCGATGAGGTCCTGGGAGACCCCCGGCGGCGGGGCCTCGCCGTAGGTGAACGACACCACGCCGATCGTGGCGGACCCCGGCAGGGGGGTGGCCGCACCGTACGGAAAGGCCACTGCGAGACCGTCCGGGCGCACCGGGTCAAAGTCCTGGACGACATGCAGGCAGGTCAACACCATGCCCGGGGCGATGAGGACCCCGGTGCCCAGGACACTGCCGCCGGAGCAGATCGCCGCCGACCACGCGAAATCGACGGCACCCTCCTCATTCACCGCAGGGGGCCGGGACCGGCTCGTGGGGTGTCCGTGAGTCACCGGACCACGTCAACGACACCGTGAAGCTGGACTCGGTGGATGCGTGCGCGATCGCCCAGTTCAGTCCGCCGGTCAAAGTGATCCCGAAAGAGACCTCGGCGGAGTCCACTGCCATGCGGCGCACCGCGTCCAGGATCTCCCCGGCGACGCGGACGGCTGCGGGCAGGCGCTCCTCGATCGGCTGCGGCGCGCGCCGAGCCCCAACCTGGCGCGCGCCGTCCTGGCGGTCGGGCTGGTACTGGACATGGACGACAGAGCCGTCTTCGAGTTCGTATGTGGCCGTCTCGGTCATCGTTCAGCCCTTGCCCCTCTGGTACCTGAAGGCGGCGACATCGAGCCGCGTTTTCAAGTCCTCGATCGTCAAGCCTTCGAAGTCGGCGATCGTTATCGCCGTGCTCAGCGCGGAGTCCAAGTACCCGTCGAGATCGAGTCCTGCGATGTTCGTCCGGCCCAGGCGGGGCCGGACGTCGCCGGTCTGGTCGACGATGAACCTGGCCATGAGGGAGAGGTCGGTGTCCTGCATGGCCGGGGGGTTGAAAGAGACCAGCCCGTGGAGGTACCGCTCGATGGCCAGCCTGTGTTCGGTGCCGTTGAACTTGAATTCGATGACGCTGCGGAAGAATGCGTACGCCACGCCCAGGTATGCCGGGCCGGCGGTGCGCCACAGGGCGGTCACCGAGTCGTCGAAGCGGCCTTCGAGCACCTGGGCGTGCAGCACCTGATAGGCCGCGTCGATCTCAGGGCCGGCCGCGCCCCTGTGGCCGGACGCCAGAGACTCGATGCTCTCCTTCATCTGGTCGAGCAGCGGGGAACCGCCGGAGCCGGGCGGACCGCTGGGCCCCCCGCCGTCCGTCGGGCGCAGGCTCTCAAGCCAGCCGGCCGACACGCTCTCGGCAGCCTTGAGTGCGCTCCGCTGCTTGTCTCCGTCACGGATCGGGTAGACGAGGAAGACGAAGAAGCGCTCGATCAGCAGCACCGCGCCCCGGACTCTCGGGTGCGGCTCCCGGAATTCGGACGGGTGCGAGAACATCGGCGACCCGGACTTCGCCCAGTACTCCGCGCTCTGCCGGGTCTGCCAGGACCCGTCGTGAATCATCCATTCGAAGCGCGAGCCCACCGATCCGTCGAGCTGGGTATAGGCGAGGCCCCACTCTGCGGCAGTTTCGGACACGAAGACCCCCTTCGCCGTTGTTCAGGCCGTGGAAACGCCCGCGGGCAGGACACCGCGATGCCCTAGGTGCGGCCGCGCAGGATGTCGGCGGTACGAGCGACGGTCGCCAGGTCGCCCGAGACGTGCACCTGCCGGTAGAAGGCGGCGGCGTCGTTTCCGGCGCTGTCCGGGGACGGCAGGCACATCAGACTGAAGAACCAGACCACCGCGAATTGCTGCTGCCCACTGAGCGTGCCCCACTCGCCCCGCGTCCCCCCGCCGGCTTGCGCCAGCGCTTTGGTACACACGGCGAAGGCCAATGCCTCGTCACCCTTCCAGTGATCGCGCAGCCACTGCCGGAAGTTGGCCTTGACCTTCGCTACGAGGGCCGGTCCCGCCTTGCCCTGGATGATCTTGGCGACCATTGCCCCTTGCGTATTCGCTCGATCGCTGAACACGGCTGTCCCCCTGTTTTCTCGGCCCCGAACCTGCTCTCGAACGTAGCGGCGCGGAAGCGGGCTCGGCTTGGACGAATGTGACCTGTTCCTGGAAGTGGAGCGCCTCGTCCACCGGGCGGGGGGTGGTGGTCATCCGGCCGGGGGTGAGGCCGGCCAGGGCTTGGAACTCCCGGGTGAGGTGGGCCTGGTCGTAGAAGCCGCAGGTGGCGGCGATGCCGGCAAGGTCCACGGGTGAGCAGGTGAGCAGGTGAGCAGCTGCGTGGCGCGGCGGAATCGGAGGACCCGGGCCGAGGTCTTCGGCGTGAGCCCGACCTGTTCGGTGAACCGCCGAACCAGGTAACTGCGGCTCCACCCCACCTCGTCGGCGAGTCGGGCGATGGGGACCATGCCGGCCGAACCGGAGAGCAGACGCCACGCTTGTTCGACCTCGGGTGCGGGCTCCAGGCCGCGTTCGAGCCGCCCCAGCAGGGCGGCGTCGAGCAGGTCGAACCTGGCGGCCCAGCCCCGGGCCGCCGCCAGACGCTCCACCAGCACCCCGGCCTCGGGACCCAGGACATCGCCCAGCTCGACCACGAGATTTTTCAACTCGCGCATGGGCAGGGCGAGAAGCCGGTAAGCCCCGAGCGGTGTGAACTCCAGGCGGATCACTTCCTGCCGGCCACCGGGGTGCGCACACCACGCCGGCCTGTCCTCCATGCCGACCACCGCCGAACCGATCCGGCCGGTGCCCGAGCCCGGCGTGCCGAGACGGCGGATCTGGCTGAACGGCTCGGCCAGACTGACGGTCACTATCACGTGACCGGTCGGAACCATCCGGACCTGATAGGGCGGGGCCAGGTGGGAATAGCCGATACGGCCGGACAGATAGGGCTTCAGTCCTGGGTGCAGGGGGCGGGTGACCCGTCTCAGACCGCCGGCACCGGAGACCACGACCTCTCGACCTGTTCCGCCACCATGTCCGACGTAACGATCCACGAGACATCCCCCTCGCTCCCCACGATATACAGGGCGCAATGGAGCATGGCAGAGGTTGACCACCGACTACGCGGTGCCCGGTGGGGCCTCGGCGTCTTCCACTCCTCCTCGTCAGCCTCGGCGAAGCGGAGGCCGCGACCGACGCCCAAGACCAGGCTGAACCAGACGTGCGACCACATCGCGGCCACCATGGCTCCGGACGCACGAAAGGCCGTCCTCTCACTCATGAGAGAACGGCCTCCGACCTGCTCGAAAGCAAAGTCGGGACGACAGGATTTGAACCTGCGACCCCTTGACCCCCAGATCGATGGGTCGGGGGGAAATTCATGACATATGCCTCAATCTGAGGGCGCACAGCGTGCACATCCATACGTGCTGTGCGCCCATCAACATGGGCGCTGGTCCCCAACTGGTCCCCAAGGGGCGCCACCTGGCCCTCGGGCCCGACCCCGTCACAGACGGGCGCCAGGTGGAAAGCGGCTCAGGGTGCGGGGTGACGCTGCGTCCGTTCGGCTCGGCGTCGCAGGTCGCGGATGACCTCATACCAACGCCAGGAGCCGTCCCAGCCGCAGTCCTCGTGCCCGCCGGGCTCCCAGTCTGCGAGCTCGTCCAGCTGCTTGATCAGGGCATCCGGTTCGACAGGAGCGCGGTAGGTGCGATCGTCGTCGAGCTGGCCGGCCTCACCACGCCCTCCAGGGCGTTGACCGCCAAGCCCACGGTCTGTTTGCCGTTGCCAGTCTTCTGCGCGACGAGGCTCTGGGTTCGCCAGCCCGGTGCTGTTGCTCCATGGGGGGTGGCAGGATGCTCGGTCATGGCAACGAGAGATGTCAGCGATGAGGCGTACGTCGTCGGGTTGTGTGAGCGGATCCTCCGGGAGAACGCCCTGACGCAGCACAGGTTCGACTGGCTGCTCGGAGATCCCGGATCAGGCGGCCGACGAGTCCAACTGCCGGTCGACGCCTACTGGCCGGGCCATCAGCTGGTGGTCGAGTACCGCGAACTGCAGCACGACCGGCCAACGCCACACTTCGACAAGCCGAACCGCCTCACCGTCAGCGGTGTGCACCGCGGCGAACAGCGCGCCCTGTACGACGCCCGGCGCGAAGAGCACATCCCCGCGCACGGGCTGCGCCTGGTCCTCATCCGCCCCGCCGACCTGGATGCGGACGGCCGCGGACGACTGCGCCGCAACGACACGGCCGACCTGGCGGCACTGAAGAAGATCCTGGCCCGCGCCAGTGACGAGGACCGGGTCACCGACACCTTCCGCACCTGGCTACTGGCCGAAGGCTGGACACCCATCGATCCCACGGACCGGTGGACCGACCTGGAAGCGGTACGCGGCCGGGAACGGCTGATCTGCGAGGCCAAGGGCCGCACCAGCGACAAAGGCGTCGACGCCGACATCGCCTATGGCCAACTGCTGCGCCGCATGACGAGCCAGGACCCGCACACGCGCTACGCCCTCGTCATGCCGTCCTCCTCCCTCAAGGCCGCCACACGCGCCCCGGCCCACGTCCGACAGCTCCTGCGCATCGACGTCTACGAGGTGACGGATGACGACCGCGTGTGCCGGCTGACCGACTGATCGGTGCCGGGTACCGCGTCGGTTTCGGCTTCACCACCAAGGTGTCCTCCGAAGCCCACGCACCGTGCGTTGCCACCTCGTTCTACGAAGCAGTGCCCTCAACCGCGCCAAGGAAGTCGTAGCCCGTCCGGCAGCCCTGGACGCTAGCTCGTGCTGCCGGTTTACCGCGGGTGACGGTTCACGAACTGAGGCACCTGGCCGCCACCATCACCGCCGGCGTCCCCCTCACCGTCGCCTCCAAGACCCTGCGGCACTCCACCCTGTCGACCACCGCCAGGCGTAGCCGCCTCGACCAATCCTCGAGCTGCCACCCCTCATTGCGGCGGTCTGCAGATACCATCCAGTTTCCAGGCTTGGGGGACTCTTCTGGTGGGTGCGTCCAGCCTCATCGCGCTCCATCGCAGAAGAGGAACGGACGCCCTGTGAGCAGTGCTCGCGCTGGCGGGCGGGTGCAGCCTGCTCGTTCTGGTGACCCTAAGCGGGTCGGCCCTTACCGAATCATCGGCCGCCTTGGCTCGGGGGGCATGGGTACGGTTCACGCGGGCCTCGATCCGATTGGACTGCGGGTCGCTGTCAAGGTCGTCAACGCCGCGCAGGCCGAGGACCCCGAGTTCCGCGCCCGCTTTCGCCGTGAGGTCCAGCTCTCCGCCCGCGTCCAAGGGCCGTGCCTCGTCCCCCTGCTCTCGGCCGACCCTGACGCCGAGACCCCGTGGCTGGCCACCACCTACATCCCAGGCCCGACCCTCAACCAGCACCTGACCGCCCACGGTCCGCTCACCGGCGGCACCCTGTACGCCTTCGCCACTGGCACCGCCCAGGCCCTCGCGGCCATCCACGCCGCCGGCGTCGTCCACCGGGACGTCAAACCGCAGAACGTCATCCTCAACCCCGCCGGGCCCCGCGTACTGGACTTCGGCATCGCCCACGCCGCGGACGGCACGTCCGTCACCCGAACCGGCGTGATGACCGGCACCCCTGGATGGATCAGCCCCGAGCACTACCGCACCGGCACCACTGGCCCCGAAGGCGACCTGTTCGCCTGGGGAGCTCTCGTCGCATACGCCGCCACCGGCCGCCTGCCGTTCGGCACAGGATCCCCCGACGTGGTCGCCTACCGCATCATGTCCGCCGAACCAGACCTCGACGGCCTCCCCGAGGGACTGCGCGGAACCGTGGAGAAAGCACTCACGAAAAATCCCGGCGAGCGGATCACCTCCTACTCGGCAGCGGAGGAGTGTGCCCACCTCCTCTCCGCTCAGGCAACCCAGGTACTTACCGTCGACTCAGGGCTGGAACCGACCACGGTCCGCGACTTCGTGGCCACCGAGTGGCACGTGCCCGGCGCGGAGGACCCCGCCTGGCAGGCTCCTGCCGCGTCGGCCCGCAAGCGCACGCTCATCGTCCTCGTTGCCGCGGCGGCCACCGGCGCTGCCGTCGCGGGCGGCATCGTGGCCTTCGACTCCAAGGGCCAGGTTGACCAGGACGCCAACTCAAAGGGCACGGTCAGCTCTGCAGCGCCCTCCGGCAGACCTGCCGCAGCCACGGCTTCCGCCACCACGGGCGAAATCAGGACCGTGCCTCCGGTCGATCCACGAACCATCAAGGTCCCCATGGATCCACTGGCAGGAGTGCCCAACCCCGCCTACACCCGAGCCGGTGACGAGTCCCAGCCGCACCCCGACACATGGCGGACCAGCACGCGCGCCAGCACTCCCCAGGAACAGGACGCCGAGCAGGCGATCCGCGACCACATGACATCCATGCTGGCCACCAAGGACATGGACTTCATGAAGCCCACGATCACGTTCAACCTGCGCGCGCAGACAGTGATCGTGACCGGCGGACCGGTCCCCCAGCTTCCCGAGAACTACCAGGAGGTATTCCGCCGCGCTGGGCACATGGCCGCCTGCACCGCCCTCGCCCACCGGCTCAAGGACAACCCCACCACCTGGCCCTATGGCCGCTTCTCCATCCACTGGAAGACATCCGACGGTGACACCCGGGCACCAGCCATCGGATACGGAGAGGCCACCAACGGCTGCTTCAGCGAGCTCGCCGGCCAATGGCACGGCGACGAATCCGGCATGGCAACCGCGGAACTCCCCAGTAGCGACAAGGTAGAGATCCGCATCGCGGACCCACGGTCAAAGCCGTCACCGCCACCTGGAACGCCAACACACCAGAGACGAACGAAGCCCCCCTCAGCACACACGACGGCATCAATCTGGGCTTCGATCCCGTCGAAAACGCCGCATACGTATGGACCGACGACCCCAACAACCGTTTTGCCAGCCGCGCTGCTCAGTCCAACCTCAAAGGCGCCGTAGAGGAGGCCCTCTGCCGCAAACTCATGGAGGAGTTCAACACCAACAAGAGCTGGAAGTACACGCGCTGGACCGTCGCCGTCTACAACGCGTACACCAACGGGCGGCAGTTCATCGGCTCCGGCATCTGCACTCCGTGAGCCGCTCAGAGCGGCGCAAGCTACCGCCTATCGCCCACCTCCTTGCGGACGAAGCCGACGACTGCGTCGAAGTCACCCGCCTGGTGAGCAGCCGCGTATGTCCGGCACGCAACGCTGACTACTGCGACCTCGTCCAGCATGAGACGCGCCGCCACCGTCTGGGCGTAGTCGTGGTGATCAGCCACGCCAGCAAGCACCTCGTCCAGGTCGATCGAGTACGGCACGTCGGCGAAGTGACTCTTGACTGCCGGGTGCGCGAAGTCCTCTTTCTCCGGCGGTTCGGTACCAGGCAGCGTCCGGACGCGGCTAATGAACTTGATTGGGCGATGTCGGGTGATTGCCTGACAGCTGAGGGCTGGGTGCGGTAGTTCTGTGCGGGTGAATGACTCCACGCCCAGCGAGCCCACTCCCGAGGACGGCGAGCCCACCTCCTTCGCCGAGACCGCGAAGAACTGGTACACGAAGCACAAGCCGAAGATCCTCGCCGTCGGCGGCGCCGTCGGCAGCGTGGCCCTGGCCGTCGTGGTCGCCGGCCTCGCCGAGAGGCGGGACGCTGAGGACACCGAGGATCCGGAGCCGGTCTCCACCCCTGAAACCATGGACGAGCCTCGTCGGTCCCCCAGCGCCTATGACGTAGACCCCTTCCTGCGGAAGCTCCCCGAGGGCCAGAACGCCAGCGAGGAAAAGAAGGCCAAGTACAAGGAGGAGACAGGGGACGACCTTCCTCCTGGTCACACCTCGGTTTGCGGGTGGTCTTTCTCGGGCGACGACCCGGAGGATGAAGCTCCCGGCGAAGCCGCAGCCTGAGCGCGTGGGCGAAGGCCACCGAGGCCTGCATTCTTGAGCGGTGCTGGCGGATGCCCTGAACAGCCCGACATCACCCAATCAAGTTCAGTAGCGGCCGACGGTGCTCCAGTCGGCCGGGGCGGGCGGAACCGAGTGGCCTGCGGCGTGCTCGCGGAGCCGCCGGGTCAGTTCCGGCAGGTCGTACGCCGGGAAGCTCATCTGGAGCAGCTGCAGGCGAAATCGCGATGCCAGCTCCTCCTGGAACATCGCCACATCCATCGGCTTGACCGTCACGTCCCATGCGTCCGGAGCGGCCCAGTGCGTCATCCGGACATAGAACGCGTCCCGCAGGCCAGTGTTCGCCACGGCCGAGAGGAAGGCGAGGCCGCTGTCGACCGGGAAGTCGATGAGCATCCAGCCGTTCCTGGACTTCACCCACTCAACCATGTGCGGCAGTGTCTCCGGCCAGTCCGCGTTGGGCAGCCGCGCCAACAACCCTTCGGTGACCACCTTTTGGAATGGCTATGCCGGGCCCTCCAACCTGGCATACGATCCGAATCGAAACACCTGTGACGTGGGGCTGGTTACAGGTCGTATTCGCCGGGGAGACACATCAGATGTCGTTGGAATCTGTTGACGAGGCCAGTACCGAGGAGCTTCGCCAGATTGAGCGGGAGAAGCGCCGACAGCGACGGCTCGCCCGGGAGAGAGGCGAGATACCTGCTCTTCGGGCTCGTCGCAGAGCAGTCAATCCCGGCGATCTCGGCGCGACAGGTGCTACACCGGATGCCCCGCCTGCACCGTTGGTGCTGCCCGCGCGCCTCGTCACCATCCTGGATCGTGTTGGCGGAGAGGCCGGGGTCGCGGACATGTTCCACGACGTACTCATGCAAGCCGGCGGCCTGAGCGATCCGCTGGAGTACGTCGCCAACGCCGTACGGGAAAGCATCTCCGCCGCATTCCCGCCCCTCGGCGCCCTCGCCCATCTTGCCGATCTCACAACGGCAGGGATGCCTGTGTTCAGCGACGACGAATCGCTGCGGGCCGAAGCCATTCTCACCGGCCGCCTTCCCGCTCCCCCGGTGGATCCCTCCGAGCCGGACTCATGGCAGCTGCTCCTCGAGGCTCACGAGGCGGGTACCCGTGCCGTCCTCTCCAAAGGGGCGTGGCGCCGCGTCGTGTATACGCTGCCACTGGCCGTTGTAGACGACCTCATCGACTCCGGGAAGCTCGATGCACGGGCCGACCTGGCCAGCTGGCCGGACCGCGACGACCGCTCCCGCTATGTAACGGCCCGCGTGTCGCCGGGCGCACTCGACGCCTCCGACGTCGAGGCCCTCGCATGGACGAGTGAGCTGCGACGGCGCGCCGTAGAGGAGGGGGCCGAGGTCCTTCCGGTCGATGGGCGGCACGACGAGTGGAGTCTGCGTGCGGCGCTGCTCACCGGTGCCGTCAATGCGCTCGACCAGGTAGGGCCACTCGGCGACACGCATTTCCCACCGGATCTGTCCCGGCTAGTCCGCTCGCTTCAGGCCGTACGCCGCGGAGCTGCCGTGGGACCGGAGCTGGGACATGAACCGGGACTGTTCTTCCTACTGGAGGACTGTCTCCCGCACGATCGCCTGGTGTCCGGCTCGTCCAAGTTCCACTACTGGGCCGGCACGCGGCGCCTGTACCGGCTACTCGACGAGGCTCATTGGGCCATGGCAGCTGAACCCGACATTGCACCAGACATCCTGCGCAGCGTGGTGGAGCAGGCGATCGCTCTACGCAACGAGAAAGAGGGAGCCGGAGCCAGCAAAGCGGACCGGGAAGCACGCGCGGTGTTGGCGTACGTCTACTTCCTGACTGCTCGTCCGGGAGACCGGGACAGACTGGACCGGGCTGTCGGGCTCCTGGAAGAGGTACTCATGCGCGGTACTCGGCGTCGCGGAGGCGTGGACCCCCAGGCCCGCCGACGCATGATCCTACTCAGCGATCTGCTGCAGGCTCTGCGCCAGAAGTCAAGACCTCACGACGTCCTCAACCCGTATCTGGCCCTCTCCGTCGAGCACGGTTCGTCCGAGTGGCGCCACGGCTGGCGAAATCTGCGCGGTCAAGTCCCCGCCGAGCAGTTGGAGTACATCAACAACGCCAAGGACCGAGTCCAGCGCCGCGAGATGGCAGGGCGAATGGGCAGGGAGGCTGAGATTCTGTACGAGCTTCCCCTGGACGAACAGTTCCTGCGGATCCCGCGCGTCCACTCACCTGTGCTCCAACCGCGGATACGCCCCTTGGAACGCCGCACGGACCCAAGTACGTCCGAAGAACGGAACTGGACCGCGTCCGAAGCGGCTCGGGACATCGTCAGCCGCAGCAGAAACATGAGGGAAGACCACTGATGGGCAGCAGAAACAAGAAACAACCCCTCAACTCCATCCCCGAGTTCAAGGGAGTGCGCTCCCGTTCCAGGCCCGGTGTCGCCCGGGACCAGCCGAAGGCGCAGGGTCAACAGCCCCGGTCGTCGGGCCGACGAGCCGCATCCGACGCCAGGACGGACACGGCCACGCAACATACCGTCAGGAATCGGGACCTTGACGTTGCGGAGGAACACGACGGACGCACTCCCGTGGTGGGCGACGCACTCGCCGACCCCGGCGCGCTCTTCGAGAAGCTGACCGTGAAGTTGGCCTCTCAGGTGGACAAAGCAGCCTCCAAGGCCGGACTGAAAGCATCACAGGAGCTGTCCCGCAAGCTCACCGAAGAGCTCGACGACGCCATCCGCGTGGCCATGTCCACCGCCGACAAGGTGGGCACGCTGGTGCGTCAAGCTGTCCAGGCAGCGGTGGACGACACCCTGAGGACCGCTGTGCTCGACGCCACTCGCGTCCGCGACCAGCAGCTCGCGCAACTCGCGCTCATCGATCGCACCGCATGGGGCACAGACGACATCGAAGCTGTGCGCCTGCGCGTCGACGCCGAGATGAAGCGGGCGGGACTCACTCGCCTGACGACGCCGAGCAACCTGACGCCGTTCGACGTCGTGGACTCGAAGGAGCACAACCACGCGGTCAGCTACGAGGTTCTGTCGCCGGCGTACCTCGAGACGGTGACCGGCCGCGTCGTCCAGCGCGGCGTAGTACGGCGGCTGCCGGCAGACGACACTGGCGAGTCGAAGGGCAGAGGATGACGTTCGGGATCGACTTCGGCACCAGCAACTCGGTCGTCGCACGCTGGACGGGGCACGGCACTGAGGTGATCCGAGTGGACAGCGGGGGCCTGCCCGCCGAGTGGAACCGCCCTGGCTTCGACGAGCTGTTCCCCTCGGTGGTCTCCATTCGCGACGTGCAGCGAACGCTGTGCTTCGGATGGGCCGCGAAGTGCAGTACGGCTACACCACAGGACGCTGTCAAGCGCATGCTCGCTTCCAGGCCGAGGGCCTCCTCCGAAGAAAACAAAAGCGCGCGCCTGTCCGTGCCGGAAGAACACAACGTCTGGCTGGGCGACGAGCCCTATCGGAGTACGACGGTAGCGGCCTCCCTGTTCGACCAGATGCGGGCCGGGGTCCGCCGTAATCTTCGGGAGATGGACGAGGCCGTCGTCACTGTCCCTGCCAATGCGACCGGCGCGGCCCGCTACCGAACCCGGGCCGCGGCCCGCCTGGCCGGCATCAAGGTGAAAGCTCTCATCAACGAGCCCACCGCGGCGGCCATCAGCTACGCCCACGACTACCCCGGCGAAGGATGCTTCCTAGTCTTCGACTGGGGCGGCGGCACCATCGACATCACGGTTCTCGAACACTACGACGGCATCTTCGACGAGATCGCCTCACGAGGGATCACGGCCCTCGGCGGACTCGAATTCGACGAGGCACTGGTGAGGCTCGTGCTGCCCAAGCTCGGTACGAGGCCTGAGCACCTCACGCGCGCCGAAGCCCTTCGCTGGCGGCGTCATGTGGAGCTCACCAAGATCGCACTGTCCCAGCCAGGGACCACGGAGGTCCTCTTCGAGCCGCCCGGCGGCGGCCGCGCGGTGGTCATCCACCGCGAGGAGTTCGAGCAGGCCGTCGCACCTCTGGTACAGCGAGCTCTGGTGCCGCTGGAGGAATGTCTCAACGACGTCGGGCTCTCCCCCGGCGCGCTCGACGCCGTGCTGATGATCGGTGGAACTTCGCAGATCCCGACGGTCCGGCGCGAGGTCGAGGCGGCACTAGTCCGGGATGTCGTCGACGCGCGTCTATGCAACCCCATGACCGCAGTCGCCCGCGGAGCCGCGATCACAGCAGCCGAGATCGACGGCCTGGTCCCGGGGACCACTATCTCGGTGGCCGCCAGCCATGATCTGGGGCTCGCCTTCCAGGCTGGCGGCCGTCGCGGATTCGCCACGTTGATCCCGCGCTACTCCACCCTGCCCGCACGCGGCAGCCGCAGTGCAATGCCCGCCGTTCGCGGTGCATCAAGAGTCGTCCTTGAAATCGTCGAGGGAGACAGCGCCCGTGCCGCCGATGACGAGCGCACGTTCCCGCTCGCACGCCTCGAACTGCCCGTACCGCACCCCGCGGCTGATCCCTCAGTCAATCTCTTCGATGTCGACTACAGGTACGACCGCGATGGAATCCTCAAGGTCCGAGCCGTTCTTCGGCACGGGGGGAGTGAGATCCTCAACGAGGAACTCGACTGCTTCGGGCCCGACGGAACGCCCATCGAGCAGGGCCTCGACCGTGAGCTGGAACGGCTGCTCCGACGGATCACAGAACCGGCTCCCGACAGCAACGCGAGGAAGGCCGGTGTGTCCCGGGCGGGCGCTGAGCCACAGGTGGAAGAACTAGGGCCGACCGCTCCGGCTCTCGTCGTCGACGGCAGAGGAGTCATGACGGCGGGGCGCACCCCGGCATCACGGCGACCGCCAAGCTATAGGCTGCTCACCTCTGCACTCGCAGCGATCGGGCAACGCTTCCCGGACCGGCGCATTGTCACGATCATCGGCACGGATGTGTCCGAAGCGGTCGAGCACCACGAACGGGACCTGCTGGACCAGGCCATCGCCCAAGGGAACGTAATCGCCGTTTCCTCGATGTCCTCGCATGCGGTACTCAACGTCGCGGGGCAACTCAACGCACCGGTGGTATCGATGGAGAACCTAACGCGGTTCCGCACCCCCTACCCCTGGCTCGCAGAGAAGGGGCGCTTCATCCAGATCGCCTGGGTGGACAGGCTCTGGCTGTTCCCCTGACCGTCTGGCGGGGCACCGCCGGGTGGCTACCACCACCGAGCAGCAAGCGCGCTCCAGGCCGTTGTGGAAGTGACGCGCCGGCCCTTGGCGCACCGACAAGGGAAACGCGCTGGTCACGGTGCTCCTGGGCGACACGGTGGTCGCGTGTGGTCGCAGGCTGGAAGCATCCATCTCCCTCCGCCTCCCGGAGGCGATCCCTATGCGCACCAGCATCGGCCGCGGCCGTATCTGCCGCCGCTGTGGCTGCAGAGACAGCCATCGCCGTCAGCTCGGCACAGACTGCCCAGGTCTCGTCACCGACAGCGAGCACGGCACCTGGAGCTTCGCTGTCGACGTCCCCGCCCCGGCCCGTCGCCGGACGACTGTACGCCGGGGCGGCTTCCCCAGCCAGGATTCGGCCGAGCAGGCACTGGGCCGCTTCCTCGAGGGCGAGGCTGGCGGGTACAACGCGGACCCGAACCAAACCGTCGCCGCCTACCTCAACGCCTGGCTGACCGCGAAGGCTCTCGTACTGAAGCCGACCACTATGGCCCGATACCGCGACTATGTCCGCAACGACCTCGTCCCGGCATTTGGCACCCTCAAGCTCGACCAGCTCGCCCACCGGCATATCTCGGCCTACGTCACCTGCCAGCTCGCCGCCGACCGCGGCCGGACCACCCTGTACCGCTGCCTGGCCACCCTCTCCAGCGCCCTCGGCGACGCCGTCCGACAACACCGACTCCCCCACAACCCGGCCAGTCCCCCCGTCCTACGGCGACCGCCGTCCCCGGAGCGGAGAATCTGGAAGGCGGAGGAGGCCGCCCGCTTCCTCTTGCACTGCCATCAGGCCGATCCGGAGATGGCCGACCTGTTCGAGTTCCTCGTCGGCACCGGCATGCGCAAGGGCGAAGCCCTCGGCCTCCACTGGGACGACGTCCACCTGGCGGAAGGCGTCCTCTACGTGCGCTGCACCCTCTCCGCCATCGACAACAACCGGCTCGTCGTCACGACGCCGAAGACCCGATCCAGCCGCGGCTGGGTCGCCATCTCACCCCGCGTCGCCACCGCCCTCCGGCACCGTGCACAAACAACGCCTCGCACCTGCGGCAATCCTGACGACCCATTCGCCGGACTCGTCTTCAGCCGGCCCGACGGCCGACCACTCGGACCACACCAGGTTCTCGACCGGCTCCACCAGCTCTCCGCCGAAGCCGGCGTCCCCAGGATCACGGTCCACGACCTGCGGCACCTGGCCGCCACCATCACCATCACCGCCGGCGTGCCCCTGACCGTCGTCTCCAAGACCCTCCGGCACTCCACCCTGTCGACCACCGCCAACATCTACAGCCACCTCACCCGGCAGGCCGCCCGCGAAGCCGTCGACACCATCGACCACACGCTGACCAGAGCCGAGAAGACCAGCACGCGTACAGACCGCCCGGCGTGGCTGCGACCACCACGCGACCACATCCACCAGCTCCGCGAGGTTGTCCGCCGACTCCGCTCCCCCGCCCCGCCCGCGTTCAGCACCACGGCGAGCGAGCCCCGAACCGGGCGTGCGACCACACTGCGACCACCATGGGCCCAGACGCACGAAAGGCCGTTCTCTCATTAGCGAGAGAACGGCCTCCGACCTGCGTAAACGCTGGTCGGGACGACAGGATTTGAACCTGCGACCCCTTGACCCCCAAGGGGCCGGTACCTCAAAGCGGGCTGGGCCCACCCCGCATGTGACGCCTCTCACTCACGCTGCCGACCTGAGATCGTGATGGCGAGGCAGGCAGGCAAGCCGGTCATCGGTGAGCAGCGTTTCCGTCACTCGATCGACGAAAGCCAAGCCGTAGCCCTCGGGCGTACGCCAGTCTGGTGTGGCACACCTTCGGCATCCCCAAGGGCAGGAGCTCACGAGCGTGTCCGCGAGCGTGGCAGCACATGACAAGGTACCCCTTCCAACACCAGGCGACGTTCCACTCGGACCCCTGGCAGGGATGGACGTACCGCTGTGGCAGGGAGCGACCGGATCGGTGCTCCACCTGTCGGCGGCGTGCGGGGCGTTCCGGGTACCTCCGCAGAGGGCTGGCGTCAGCCTGCGCGTACCAGACCGCGGCAGCATGGCCGACGTTCCGGAGCCCGGGGGCTGCCGACGTTGCCCCAACCCGTTCCCCGACTACTACACGCAGGCCCGCCATCTGATCTCACGCATGGAAGAACTCCGCGCGCTGGCCGATCGGCTCGACTCCGGCCACGACCTAGAGGCGTACTGCCATGTGCTCGCCTTCCGGATGCACGGCCCAGGAGGGAGCGACCCCAAGGACGCCCACCGCCTGCTGCGCAAGCCCCTCGCGGCGCTGGGCGTCGCCCGGGATCGGCTGGCGGAGCGCCATGCCGACGCCTATCGCGGCGGGAAGGCCGAGGAAGAGCTGCTGCTGATCGGGACGGCGGCGCTCCTCGACTCCGACTTCCATCGCCGCCGGTGACGGCGGTCAGTAGATACTCCCCGTAGGCGGCCACTTAGCGCCCCACTCAT